>JBBSAF010000470.1:0-1139 GCA_038252525.1 Tepidisphaerales bacterium | reverse complement strand
GTTGTTCGAGTTAACCGGCGTGGGGCCGGTGTTGAGCAGGGCAAAACAGCCGGTGCCGTAGGTCGACTTGATCATGCCGGGCGAAAAGCAGGCCTGGCCGATGGTGGCGGCCTGCTGGTCGCCGGCGATCCCTGCGATCATGATGCTGCCGCCGAACAGTTCGGGGACGGTGTCGCCGAAATCGGCGGAGGAGTCCTTCACCTCGGGCAGCATCGAGCGCGGCACCCGCAGGATTTTCAGCAGATCGTCGTCCCACTGGCCGGTGTGGATGTTGAACAGAAGCGTGCGCGAGGCGTTGGTGGCGTCGGTGGCGTGCGCCTTGCCGCCGGTGAGACGCCAGAGCAAGTAGCAATCGACGGTGCCGAACAAAAGCTCGCCGCGCCCGGCGCGTTCGCGCGCGCCGGGGACGTGGTCGAGGATCCATGCGACTTTTGTTCCCGAGAAATAGGGGTCGATGATCAGGCCGGTCTTCGCCGTGATCGTGGGCTCATGGCCTTCGGCCTTGAGTTTCGCGCAGATGTCCGAGGTGCGGCGGTCCTGCCAGACGATGGCGCGGTGAATCGCCTGGCCGGTGGCGCGGTCCCACACCACCGTGGTCTCGCGCTGGTTGGTGATGCCGATCGCGGCGATGTCCTTTGCCGTGGCGTTGGCCTTCTTCAGCGCCTCGCGGCAGGTCGCCAGCGTCGAGGTCCAGATGTCCTCCGGCTCGTGCTCGACCCAGCCCGACGCCGGAAAATGCTGCGGAAACTCCTGCTGCGCCGTGGCGGCGATCGAGATGTCGGAACGGAACACGATGGCGCGCGAGGAGGTGGTGCCCTGATCGATGGCCAGTACGAAGGACATGACGTTGCTTCCCGGAATGCTTGTTGGGTGGTGCTTTCGGCAAGGCAAGCGGATTGGGCGGCGGAGGTCAATATGACGACGCTCTGCTCTGCTCTGCTCCCCTCCCCCCGCGCGCCCTTGCGCGTGGTGGGGAGGGGTCGGGGGTGGGGGGTCTATCCGCGCGTACAACCGGCAACGAGTTTGCGGAGGCACCCCCCACCCCCGACCCCACCCCGCCCCGCGCCACGGCGCGGGGGAGGCGGGGTGAAGAAATGGAAAACCAACCAAAAGCCCGGGAGAAACGGAATGGTCATACC
>JBBSAF010000469.1:0-1146 GCA_038252525.1 Tepidisphaerales bacterium | reverse complement strand
GATCGCCGCAGCCAATACAGCGCCAGTACGAACACCCCCGCCATCGACGCCAATTCGCACGCGGTGTTGAACGCCAGCAGCGGGGGGGTGTATCGGTCGTCGTAGCTCCTCGCGTCGGGGTATTCGTGCAGCACCGACCGCATCCACAGGCTCATCAACCCCAAGCGCGCCGGCGTGTAATCCAGCCCGAAATCCCCCTCGTCCCCGCGCCGCTCCACCAACTCGTCGTACCGCTCGACCCACGCCCGGCGCATGTCCCCCAGCGAAGGCGGATCGACCGGACGCCCGCCCTCCCGCGCCAGCGCCTTGGCCGCATCCACCACCTCCCGCCCTTGGTTCATCGCGTTTTGTATGTCCCCCCGGAAACGGATGTGTTGGCTGTTTTGCCACCAACTCGCCCGCCACCGTTGCCCCACCCCCAGGATCACCAGCGCCGCCAGCAACAACATCGCCCACCGCGCGCCCCGTTGCCACCGCCCACGCCACCGCCGCCGCGCCGCCGCCGTCGCCGTCGCCGCGCCGACCGCTTCCATCTTCGCCGTGTCAATCGCCGTCAAGAGTCCTCCCTTTCTCGCCCCATCATACGACAATCCCCCGCCCGTCCCAGCCCCGTTTGCGTTCGTTCGTGGCGCGAGCGTCCCGCCCCCGCTTTTCAGGTCGGGATGTTTGCACGCCCCGCCCCCGCAACCGATTCTCTTGATGACGTTCCGCCGACTGGTTTTCCTTTGCCATTGCGATAAACTTCCACCCTCCGGTGCCCAAAGCGTTTTCCATCCTGATTCTCGCTTGTCTGCTCGCCGCCTGCTCGCCCGAGGATTACCGGCGATCGGCCGACGCCCAAGTCGACGCCATCCTCCGCGACCGCGAGAAGGCGACCCTCGATTACCGTCCCCAGGTCGATGTCGCCACCACCGTCAATCCCACCCCCGGCCCGCGCGCGTACGACCCAATCCCCACCACGCCCCTGGCCCCGCCGACGCCCTCCCCCATCGAACCGGCCGTCACCATCGTCAATCCCGCGCCGCTGGGACCGCCGAATCCCGGTTCCACCCCCGCCAGCGGGCCAACGCCGGATCTGTATGGAATGCAAACCACCGCGCGGCCGGGCGGGGACAACCTGTCCCTGGGTCCGCCGGCGCCGGGCGG
>JBBSAF010000468.1:0-1153 GCA_038252525.1 Tepidisphaerales bacterium | reverse complement strand
GATCCCACCCGCTGCAGCCGGAGGTGAAGAGGTAGTACCGCCCCGCGTGCTTGAACATCGCCGGCGCCTCGTGGAACCGCCCGGGAAACGCCCGCTCCCACACCCCCGAGGTCCCGAGGAAGTCGTCCGAGAGCCGTGAGATATGCAGCGTCCCGTTTTCCTCCGAGGCGCGGATCTGATACGCCGCGCCGTCGTCGTTGAGAAACAGCGACTGGTCGCGCGACATCTGACCCCCCGCGAAGTCGCGGCGATACACCATGTCGGCGGGGTATCCGTCCACCGGGCCACCACAGAGCTTCAACCCCGCGAGCAACCCGTGCTCCGTTTCGCCCAGCTCCCGCCGCGTACCCGCCACCGGCCAGTGCCCCGCGTCCGGGCGGAACGATCGGACAAACGCGTATGGCCCCGCCGGGCGATCCGCCACCGCGACGCCCACCTTCGCGCCGCCATACCCCTGCCCCTTGGGCTCGAGGTGAAACCACATCACAAACTTCCCCGTCTTCGCGCAGAACAGCACCTTCGGCCGCTCGAGAATACAGCCGCGTTGGATGTCGTGCCCCGCCGTCTCGGCTACCGCCAACACGATCCCCCCGTTCTCCCACCGGCGAAGATCGCGGGACGTATACACACCCACGCCCACCTGCGCCGAGTTGCCCAGTTCTCCCGCCACCTTGTGCTCGCCAAACCAGTGATAAACTCCGCCGTAAAGCAGCATCCCCCCGCCATGTGCATTGATGTGAACGCCTCCCGTATCCAGCCAATGCTCGCCGTTGATCAGTTTCGCCATTCGCGGACCTTACCAGCCCCGCCAACCCCCTCGCATTTACGACCGGTGTCGGTCATAATCGCCGCCCCATGTCACCCCTGCTCCCCACGCGCCAGATCCACCTCGACTTCCACACCGGCCCCGCCATCCCCGATGTCGGAACCCACTTCAACCCCAACGCCTTCGGCGACGCACTCCTAGCCGCCCACGTCAACTCCATCACCCTCTTCGCCAAGTGCCACCACGGCCACCTTTACTACGACACCTCCCGCCCCGAGCGACACCCCGGCCTGTCCCGCAACGTCCACCTTCTCGAAGGGCAAATCGAGGCCTGCCGCTCGCGGGGGATCAAAACGCCCATTTACATCTCCGTCCAGTGCGATGAGT
>JBBSAF010000467.1:0-1167 GCA_038252525.1 Tepidisphaerales bacterium | reverse complement strand
GTGATTTATTTGGCGGGACTGCAGGACGTGCCGCGGGAGTTGTATGAATCGGCGGAGATTGATGGGGCGTCGCCGCTGCGGCGGTTGTGGCATGTGACGTTGCCGACGATTTCGCCGGTGATTTTTTTCAACTTGATCATGGCGATCATCGGGACGTTCCAGGTGTTTACGGTGCCGTACATCATGACGCAGGGCGGGCCGGACCGGGCGACCTATTTTTTCAGCATGTACCTGTTTGATAATGCGTTTATTTTTCCCGGTCGGATGGGATATGCGTCGGCGATGGCGTGGATTCAGCTGCTGATAATTCTGGCGTTGACGGGGGCAGCGTTTTGGACATCGAAGCGGTGGGTGCATTACCAGGGCAAATGAGGGGGAAGGCAATGAGGCAGCGAGGCAATGAGGCAATGAGGGTTGGATGACGCAGGTTGGAAGAATGGTGGCGAGTTCGGGGGCGAAGCCGAGGCCGGGGCGCTGGTTTGCGTTTTTCGGTTTGCTGCTTTTGTCGATTGGGTATTTGTTTCCGTTGGTGTGGATGTTGTCGACGAGTTTGAAGACCAATGAGAGTGCGATGGCGTTTCCGCCGACGTTTTTGCCGGATGACATGAAGGCTTACAAGACGGTGGAGGGGCATGATTTTGTTGTGTCGGGGTGGAAGGGGCCGCTGTTTTCGATTTCAGTGCCGAAGGGGACGGGGTTGCCGCTTCCGAATAATTACGGCCGGGCGATCAATCATCCTAAGTTTGATTTTCCTTTGTTTGCGCGAAACACGCTGATCATTGCGATATTGACGGTGGTGGGGACAACTTTTTCTTCGGCGCTGGTGGCATATGGTTTTGCGAAGGTGCGGTTCAAGGGGCGCGGGCTTCTGTTTGGGATCATGCTGGGGACGATGATGGTTCCATTTCCAGTGACGATGCTGGGGCTTTTTATCATCTGGAAATATCTGGGGATGGCGACGGGGGTGGCGCTGCTGGGGACGTTCCGACCGCTCTGGATACCGGCATTTTTCGGGTCGGCGTTCAGCGTGTTTTTGCTGCGGCAGTTTTTCATCACGATCCCCGACGAGCTTTCCGAGGCGGCGCGGATCGACGGCTGTTCAGAGATTGCGATTTTCTTTCGCATCATGATGCCCCTGGCGCGTCCGGCGCTGGCGGTGGTGGCGTT
>JBBSAF010000466.1:0-1170 GCA_038252525.1 Tepidisphaerales bacterium | reverse complement strand
CGCTGGGGACGGGTTGGAAGGGGGTGTCGAAACCGATGACGAGGTTTTTGAGGGGCGGGACGGGGATGTGTTTGGCGAGGAGTTTTTGTTGGGCGTCGAGTGCTTCGGGGGAGGAGAGGATTTCATGGATGCGGGGGGAGTGGCAGAAGACTTTGATGCCGAGTTTGAGGATGGTTTGGAGCCAGTTTTTGTTGAAGTGGTCGTGATCGAGGTGGGTGAGGACGATGGCGGAGATGTGTGCGAGTTCGACGCCGATGCCGTGCATACGCTGGGCGGTGGTGCGAGGTCCGAAGCCGGCGTCGATGAGGAAGGTGCCGAGAGGGGAGCGGACGACGGTGGAGTTACCGGAGGATCCGCTGCCGAGGATACAGAGTTCGAGGGACATCCTTGTCTCCAGGGGTTGGGGTGGGGCCAGTGTACGAAAGAGTTGGGTGGGAGGACAAGGGGGTGAAGGGAATGGGTTGTAATTGGTAAATGGTAATTCGTTGGCGCGTTGGCGGGGGCTCTTGCCAGTTCGGCGAATTACTATTTACCGATTACCAATTATCGTTGATTTATGCGGCTGTGTAGCCGATAAAGGGGAGAAGCTGGAAAGGATTGTGTGGTTGCTTCGATGAAACATTATGAACTTGCGGTGATCGGGTCGGGGCCGGGGGGGCAGAAGGCGGCGATTCAGGCGGCGAAGCTGGGGAAGCGCGTCTGCATTATTGAGAAGAACCCAGTGCTGGGCGGGGCGGGGATAAATACGGGGACGATTCCCAGCAAGGCCTTGCGGGAGGCGGTGCTGTATTTGTCGGGGGCGAACAAGCGGGTGTTATACGGCGACAATTTTCGGCCGAAGCGGGATGTGACGATTCAAGATTTGATTTACATGTCGCAGCAGGTGATTCAGAACGAGTTGGCGGTGTTGCGCGAGCAGTTGGATCGGAACAATGTGGATGTGATCTGGGGGGCGGCGCATTTTGAGGGGCCGAATCTTTTGCAGATTCAGAAGATTGAAAACAGCGAGATGGTCACGGCGGACAAGTTTGTCATTGCGACGGGGACTCGGCCGGCGACGCCGTCGACGGTGCCGTTTAATGATCGGACGGTTTTTACGTCGGATGGATTGCTGCGCTTGAAGGCGTTGCCGAAGTGTTTGATTGTGGTGGGCGGTGGCGTGATCGGGGT
>JBBSAF010000465.1:0-1283 GCA_038252525.1 Tepidisphaerales bacterium | reverse complement strand
ATGTCATCCGGGGTGGAGGGTGGCCGGCGGGGGGGTCAACCGTTTATCAGCACGATGCGCTCGAGGACATTGCCGACATCCTCGCAGCCGTCGATGGCGTCCTCGACCAAATCGAAGATCTCCTTCCACTTCATGACCTCCAGCGGATCGACCGATCCCTCGAACAGCCGCGACACCGCCGCGTGGTTGTTCTCGTCCCCGACATTCTCCAGCCGGTGGATCTCGATCAATCGATCCGACAGTTCCGAAAGCTTGCGGCTCTTGCGAAGCCGATGCACCGCCTCCGACAGCGCCGACGCCGACTGCACCAGCACCTCGGTCTGCTTCACGAACGCCGAATCCATCTGCTTGATATGGTAGAGCTTGAACCGCTTGGCCAAGGCGTCGATCGTGTCCACGATGTCGTCCATCCGACCGACCAGCGTGTGGATGTCCTCCCGGTCGAAGGGCGTGATGAACGTCCGGTCCAGCCGGTCCAGCGCCGTGTGCGCCAATTCGTCGGCGTCATGCTCGGCCTCGCGGATCCGCGCGATCGCCGGATCCACCGCCGGGAAATCCTTCGCCGCCCGCCGAAGCTGCTCGGCCGCGACCACGATGTGCCGCGAGAGGTTCTCGAACAAATCGTAAAATACGGTGTCCTTGGGCAGCAAATTGAACATGGGAACGCGGCTCCGACCGTAAAGGTTTGATGAAGGATGGGATTCTAGCGGCGGCGCGCCGGCGCACAAGCCACCCATGGAGCACACCCATGGACCACACCGCCCCCGGCGGCGCCCCGCATGGTGACGTTCGGGTGGGGACGGGGATAGGGGCGGGCGATGGGCGCGCCCCGACCCCGGCGGCGCCCGCATCGTGTCGCCTCGATGGGGGATGCCCGTCGCCGCGAGGCGGAGTAGGCGCACCTCGCCCCCGGCGGCTCACATCGTGTCGCCACTCCCGTCCCAGGCGCCAGCGACCCCTCCCTCTTCTCGGCGCCTGCCCGCCTGGACCTGCATCGGATTGGCCGCACCCCTTGCTTTTATACGCAAGTCCGCCGCCACCCGCGGCAGCCCTCCTTGTCGCGGGGCCGCCTCGGCCCCGTCCGGGCGAGATCACCGGGCGAAAGTGGGTTTGGAGGTTGTGAAAACCCCCATTGAGCGCCGTTCCTAATCGCGTCCTCATCGGCTTGAACTGGGAAAAAACGGGGGCGCGGCGCCCCCGCGACATGAGAACGCCGGCGGGTGGCAGGTGGTTTGAATACAACGGGGGCGAGGCGCCCCCGCGACATGAGAACGACGGCGGGT
>JBBSAF010000464.1:0-1347 GCA_038252525.1 Tepidisphaerales bacterium | reverse complement strand
GTTGTGGGTTGTGCGTTGTGGGTTGCGAGTTGGGGAGGGAGGGAAGTTTCGGCTTCGTCCGACCACCGACTGCTGCCTGTTGCCTGCTTCCTGCTGCCTATCGCCTACCGCCTACTTTCCCACCGCTTATTCACCGCCTACCCTCCTTCCGCCCACCGCCGTAGAGTGGGGGGATGGAATTATGGACGACGATCGCGGAGCGGGGCAGGGTGGCGTTGGATGACGCGGGGGTGGCGCTCTTGGGGCGGTATCTGGATTTGTTGGCCGAGGCGAACACGCGGATGAACCTGACGCGGATCGTGGATCGGGCGTCGGCGGAGCTGGCGCATGTGGGGGATTCGTTGACGGCGCTGGAGCATCTGCCGGCGGGGGCGATCGCGGTGGCGGATGTGGGAAGCGGCGGGGGGGCGCCGGGGATTCCGCTGGCGATCGCGCGGCCGGAGATGGCCGTCACGCTGATCGAATCGACCAAGAAAAAGGCCGTGGAGTTGCGGGGGTTCGTCGAGGCGCTGGGTCTGACGAACGTGACGGTGCTGGACCAACGGGCCGAAGAGGTGGCGGCGGGGAGGTTGCGGGAATCGTTCGATGTGGCGGTGGCGCGGGCGGTGGGGGAGATGGTGTGGCTGGCCGAGTGGTGCCTGCCGCTGGTGAAGCGCGGGGGGAAGATGTTGGCGATGAAAGGCCCGCGGGTGGCCGGGGAATTGCCGGCGGCGCTGCGGGCGATCAAGCTGCTGGGCGGGGGGATTCCCGAGGTGCATCCGGTGGTTCTGCCGGGGACGGATGGGCATGTGATCGTGTCGATCAAGAAGTTGGGGAAGACCGATTCGCGGTATCCCCGCCCGCCGACGAGCGCGAAGGGTCGGGCGTTGGGGGTGGGGATGGGCAGTTGATAGTTGATAGTGGGCAGTTGCCAGTTGGCAGTTGGCCGGGGGCGGGGACGGGACGGGGCGTTGTCATCCCCAAGTCGCCTGACGCCGGCGGGGTTTTACCAAAACGCCGCCCGGCTGCCGCGGGGGTGCGGGCGCCTTGTTGTGATACGCCAGTCCGTCGCCGCCGGCGGCAGTTCCTTGTCGCGATCTCCGCCTTGGCCCCGTCCAGGAGGGCATGGCCGGGCGAAGGAGGGTTTGGAGGTCTTGAAAACCGCCGTTGAGCGCCGGCATCGTCGGCTTTGATTGGAAAATCGAGGGCGCCGCGCCTCGTTGTTATACTGCTCGCGGCCTTCCATGAGACATTTGCAATGGCTCGGAACATGCGTCGCATCGCGTGTTTACCCAAGCGAATTGTCTCAATAGGGCCAGCGAGCAGTATATACACAAGTCCGTCGCCGCCGGCGGCAGTCGTCGCGGG
>JBBSAF010000463.1:0-1368 GCA_038252525.1 Tepidisphaerales bacterium | reverse complement strand
GGGGAATCGCCCAGGGCCAAAGCACCGCCCAAATGGCCCGCGAGCTCAAGGCCAGCCGGCCGCGCCTGCTGGAGTTGCGGCACAGGCTCCAGGCCAGCGCCCTGGCGGCCATCGAGCCGGGGGATTTGAGGGGTTCGATGGTGGTGGAGGCCGATGAGATGTACCAAAACGCGGGGGAAAAAAGGGGTGGAACACCCCGATCCCGACGATCCGCCGCGACGACGGGCCGACAAGGTCAGGGGACACGGAACTTGGGCGAACGACCGGCCGCCGGTGCTGGGCGTTTTGGCCCGGGAAAGCGGTGGAATCCATCTTGAGGTCGCCCGCACGAGCGGGCGGGCGGTCCTGCAGCCGCTGGTCGAGGCGTGCACGAGCGCGGGCTGCACGGTCAACACCGACGAGTGGATGGCCTACGACAGGCTGCCGGACCATGGACGCAAGCGGGTCAAGGTGAAACATTCGCGGCCCCATTGCGAGTACGCCCGCGACGATGACGGCGATGGCGTGCGCGAGGTGCATTGCAACGGCATCGAGGGGGTGTGGACCGGGCTGCGGAACTTCCTGCGGACGTTCCGGGGCGTGTCCAAGAAATACCTGGCGCAATAGGTGGCGATTTTCGAGTGGTCGCACAACATCAAGGCCGTCACCGTCGAGTTCCTCGGGGCGTTGCGCCACGCAATCAGCGGCGAGGGAACATGAGCCGACGGTTCAAGCCGTTCACGCCCGCCCTCATCTCGACTACAATCCCGAATCATGTCAACGACCCGCCGCACATTTTTTATTCTTTTCTTGCTGTTCGGAGTGACTTCCATGGCGGACCCAACCCCCCCCGACCCATTCCCCGGCCTCGACGATCTCATCGCCGACGGCGCTCAACTCGAAACCCTCGCCACCGACCTGCGCTTCATCGAAGGCCCCGTCTGGATCGCCGACCAACTCATCTTCTCCGACATCCCCGCCAACAAACTCCTCACCCACAGCGACGCCAAGGGACTCGGACTCCTCCGACAGCCCTCCGCAAATGCCAACGGGAACACTGTCGATCCGCAAGGCCGCCTCGTCAGCTGTCTCCACGGCGACCGATCCGTCGTCCGCACCGAACTCGACGGAAAGATCACCCTCTTGGCCGACCGATTCCACGGCAAGCGATTCAATTCCCCCAACGACGTGGCCATCCAACGCGACGGCACGATCTGGTTCTCCGACCCCACCTACGGCCTGGGCAACGCCCGACCGTAACACACCCAACGCTGGGTCTTCCGCATTAACCCCTTTGGCTCGTACCACACCCCCACCGTCGCCGTTGCCATCCAGCCCACCGGCCTGTGCTTCAGCCGGTTTGAAAAACGCCTCTACATCGCCGACTCC
>JBBSAF010000462.1:0-1470 GCA_038252525.1 Tepidisphaerales bacterium | reverse complement strand
GCAAGCGAAAAGGTTTCGGATTTTTTCGATTTTAGGAGTACGACACAATGTCGCACTCCGCGTCCGTGGCCATACCGTCGAATGTCATTGGTGGGATGTCATTGGTCATGGGTCATATGTCAGTGGGAAGATGTCATGGGTCAGCGGCAAAAGGGCACTCTTGATGAGTGGCGTTTCGCCATCGGCCGGCGACGCGAGTCTCCCCACTGGCAACCGACAACGGGCAACTGGCAACTGCTCCCCCCCCAAACCGCACATTGCCGGGGTGTTTTTTGGACGATAGGGTTGGTAGACTACGGCCGTGGACCGCATGGGCAAACGGATTGCCGCCCATTTCCGTCCCTTTGGAACCCCCCTTGCAAGGTCCGTGGCGTCGGCGGAACCGTCATCGACCTTGGGAGCCAGCAAGCATGAGCGCGTTTGATTTCGTGAACCGGGCCAATTCCGAATACATCGACCGGTTGTATGAGCAGTATCGACGCGACCCGCGGGCGCTGGATGAGTCGTGGAAGGCCTTTTTCGCGGGGTTCGACCTCGGCAACGCCCGATCCGGCGAAACGCCCGCCTCCCCCAAGCGTCCCCCCGGTCCCGGCGCCGCGCCCGGCGCCCCGCAGGGAACCCCCCCATCGGTGGGCGTTTACGATCTCGTGCACAGCTATAGGGAGCTGGGACATTTTGTCGCCACGCTCGATCCGCTCGGCCACGACCGCCCGAACCATCCACTGCTCGATCTGGCCAACTTCTCTATGACCGAGGCCGACCTCGATAGGCGAATCGGGACCGGGGGGTTCATGGGCGAAACCGATGGGACGCTGCGGTCGCTTATCCTGCAGTTGCGCCGGACCTACTGTGGCACGCTCGGCGTCGAGTTCACCAACATCTCCGACAAATCCCAGCGCGACTGGCTGATCGCCCGCATGGAGCCGACATACAACCACCCCAGCCTCACGCCGACCGAGCAGAAGGCGGTGCTGATGCAGATGGTGGCGGCCGAGGATTTCGAACGGTTCCTGCACACCCGCTACATCGGGCAGAAGCGCTTCAGCGCGGAGGGGGCCGAGGCGCTTATCCCGCTGCTGAACACCCTCGTCGAGGAGGGCGCGGCGCTGGGGGCCGAGAAGGTCATCATGGCCATGGCCCATCGCGGTCGATTGAACGTGTTGGCCCACGTGATGAACAAGCCGTACGAGTTCATTCTCAGCGAGTTCGAGGGGACGGCGTTCAGCCAGGAGATCGAGGGGGATGGCGATGTGAAATACCATTTGGGTTACGCCAATACCCGGCCTCTGCCGACGGGGCGGGCGGTGAAGGTGTCGCTGGTGCCCAACCCCAGCCATTTGGAGCTGATCTACCCGATCATGGAGGGGATCATCCGGTGCCAGCAACAGATTTTCGGCGACACCGGGCGCGGGCGGGTGGTGCCGGTGGTGATGCACGGCGACGCCTCGTTCACCGGGCAGGGGGTGGTGT
>JBBSAF010000461.1:0-1516 GCA_038252525.1 Tepidisphaerales bacterium | reverse complement strand
TCCCGCCCTCGCTCAGCGAGCGGAAGACATCCCGGCGTTAGCGGCGTTGTTCCTAGGCCGGCTCGCACCCGAACGGCGCCCCCGCGGCACACCCGTTGCCCAGCAGCATCAGCAGGTCCACCGCGTCCGCCGGCTCGAACGCCAGCGTCGCCAACACCCGCGCCCCGGCATCCCCGCCACCGCCCACCGCCACCGTCAGTTCCCCATCGACGCCGACCGACCCCAAAAGCGCATCGGCCGACAAATCCCCCAACATCGCCCGCACCTCCCCTCGCGCGATCCCCTCCCCCGCGCGCGTGTCGGCCCACACGTGCAGCCGCTGCCCATGCCAATGTGCTTGAAGACGTTTTTCCATGATCCATCCGACCTTCGCCCCCGGCGAAGTCGAATCGACCACGATAGGTCAAAACCGTTGCGAATTGAAGGGCACGACGCGATTTTTCCACCGGCGTCCATCCGTTGCCGCCGCCCCCCCCTCCTGTCACGCCGGCTTCAGATGCCTCTGGTGGAACGCCAGCGCCTCGCGCACATGCAAATCCCAATAGCCCCAATTATGGTCCCCCGGAAACTCCTCGTATTCATGTTCATACCCCATCGCCTCGAAATCGCGGTGGAATTGCCGGTTGTGCTCGATGAGGAAATCCTCCGTCCCGCAATCGATCCGCAGCGCCGGCCGATCCGCCGCCGCGATCCTCCTCGCCAGCGCCCGCGAATCGTGGCCCGATCCCGCCGGCGCCGTCCCGAACACCCTCACGAACTCCTCGCCCAAATACTCCTCCGGCGTCCGCAGCCCCCACTGCAGCGCCCCCGAGTGGCTGTTGGCCGAGATGTACTTGTCGGGATGCGCCAACGCCCCGCGCACCGCGCCATATCCTCCCATCGACAGGCCCCCGATGCACCGCCCCGCCCGATCCGTCCGCGCCCGGAAGTTGCGCTCGATGAATCCGTGCAGCTCCTCGTGGATATACTTGTCGTAATCCGGTCCCTTCTCGTTTTTCGTGTACGCCCCGCGGAACCCGTCGGGCATCACGATCATGAGACCCTTGGGCAGGTACTCCTCGATCCGCGTCCGTCGCAGCCAGATCGTGTGGTCGTCGCTCAGCCCGTGCAACAAATAAAACACCGAAAATGGCGGCTCCCCCTCCCACGGCAATAGCACGTTGCACGCCACGCACTTCTGTAACACATCGCTGAACCAATGCGCATCGCACCAAGCCATCGTGGGTCCCTCCGGCAAAAATCTACTTCAATTATCCGCCCGCGCCGCCCGATGATCCGCCCGTCCCCCCCGCCGCCGCCCGCTCCAGTTTCTCCAGCGCCGCCCCATGCTCCGCCCGCATCCGATGCACCAGCCCCGCCACCTCCGACGGCGTTCCATCCGGCAGCGCCCCCGCCGCGTTGTCATACCGCTCAACCAGCAGCCGCTCGGCCATGACCAGCCGCGGCAACAGGAACTTCCGCGACAGATACGCCATATACTGCTCCTCGGGACGCAGCCGCCGCGACGGCGGATCCC
>JBBSAF010000460.1:0-1605 GCA_038252525.1 Tepidisphaerales bacterium | reverse complement strand
CGGAAATCCAACACGACACGGCGACCTCTTCGGTTTTTTCCCTGCGTTTAGGGCGGTCCTCGGCGTGCGGTCCGGTCAAAAAGAGTCTTTGGACGAGGGTCGAGACAGAGCAGGACGTGACTAGTTTTTATCGGATCGCATGTAATGCATTATGGGAAAGACGTTTATGATTCTAGCCAGGTGGGGCGTTAGTAAAACTAGTTACGTCCCCGTTTCGCTGTCCGCCGTCGTCGGATCGGCTCATGTAGGCGCGGGAGAAGCGTTGGAGAACGACGCCCCGTTGGCGGCGGTCATGGAGTGGGATCCGCCGGGAGTGGCGCAGGCGGTGGCGAAGAGGAGGGCGGCGAGAAGGGGTGGAAGGAGTCGTCGGGTTGGGATGGGCGCCATGGGGGGTACACCTTCGCATCGTGGAGGGGATGAATCAAGGGGAGCGGGAACGGGCGCGTACGGGGAAACATGGCGATGTGCCGCTCCGCTGCGGGAGGGAGGGGCGAGGCGTCGCCGAGACAAGAAGGAGGATACGGAGCGGTCGCATCAGTGGCCGCCGGTGTCGTCACGGGCGGGTGGCGGTGGCGCGGGAAAAGGTAATGGCAACCGGGACTTTTATTTAGGCATCTATCGGACGTCCAAATAAAAGTACCTGTCCCCTTTACTCTAAATGTACCTGTCCCTTTTATTTTTGGTTGCGTTTGCTGCGGGATTCGAGGATTTGGTTGGATTCGTCGAGGACTTTTTTCTTGGCGGCGGTTTGGTCGGGCTGTTCGACGGGGTTGAAGCAGCTTCGGGGGAAGGCTTGGAGCAGTTGCTGGGCCTGCTGGAGGCTTTGGTCGTCGGGCATGGTGGCGCCGACGGCGGTGGAGCGCTGTTGCAACGCCTGGAACCCGGCGGGGGTGGCGACGTTGGGTTGGCGCCATTGGGCGGCCTGGGCGGGGAGGCCGGCGGCGCGCTGTTTGGCGACTTGGACGCGCTCGGCCAATTCCGGGTGGTCCGACAGCAGGGCGGGGGTGGTGTCGAGGCCTTTGTCGATCATGTGCTGGAAGAAATCGCCGAACTTGGAGGGATCCCAGCCGGCGCGGACGTAAAAGGCGAATCCGAGCTCGTCGGCCTGGCTTTCGTCCTTGCGGGTGAAGCCCATGCCGACGAATCCGCCGGCGAGCTGGGCGGCGCCGGCGAAATAGGTGGCGTACTGCTCCTTGTTGTCCCCCCCCACCGCATACCCGGCTCCGGCGGCGCCCAGGGTGGCGGCGAGGATGGCGTATTGGCGATCCATGCCCTTTTGGACGTGTCGGGCGTAGACGTGGCCGTATTCGTGGGCCATGACCGCGGCGAGCTCATCCTCTGATTGGCATTCGCGGAAGAGCTCGGTGTAGACGTACATGTGGTTGCCGCCGGTGGTGAAGGCGTTGAGGGTCTTGGAGTTGACGAAGTGGAATTGCATATGGTTGGAATACATCCACTGGCTGTCCTCCGAGCGGTGCTCGCCGGGGCCGAAGCCTTGGCGATCGAGTTCGCGGGCGACATTGATGACGCGCTGGCCGACGGTGTTGATGTAGGTGTTGAGTTGGGGATCGGAGATGACGGCCGGTTCGAGGGCCTGGTGCATCT
>JBBSAF010000459.1:0-1644 GCA_038252525.1 Tepidisphaerales bacterium | reverse complement strand
TCGACATCCCCCTGCCGGTCGGCAAGACCGAGTGGATCGTCAACCGCCGCGAAGGCCGATTGATCGTCACCACGCCGGGCAAATGACCCCGGCGCGACGGGCGCCACGAAGAACGCCGCGCCCAGGAACACGCCCGCGCCAAGAAAGACGCGGGGTCGAGAAAGACGCCCTCGTCAGGGAAGACGCCGGGCCGAGAAAGCCCATCGCCGGATAAAGGGAGGTTCCGTTGGCGACACGACATTCCCTGGATGCGACGGGATCCCCCCCGCCACGACGCGAACGCGGCTGGCTGATCCGCGCGATGATCGTCTTGGCGGCGATCCTGTTCATCGGCGCCGCCTCCCTGCTGTATTTCCGCTGGCTGCATGACCAGGAACACACCTCGGTGCTCGTCCTGAACGGCTCCGACGCCCTCGACGGCGCCACCGCCGTGATCGACGGCATCGCACTCGACGGCGCCATCCGGGGGACTTTCTCCGAGGAAAACCGCTTCACCCTGAAATTGTTCCTCCAAGCCGGCAGTTACCGCTTCCGCATCGTCCGCGGCGACGCCACCCTGCGGACGGTCGTGGAGTTCTCCCTGCCCCGCAACACCATGATCACCTTCAACCTGCAACGCGATTTCCCCTCGACCCGCAAGTCCTCCCCGCCGACCGAATCGCCGGCGATGTCCGATGTGCCCTGAGAGTCCCGCGAATGGAGGGCGTTCTCGAACCCCAAAGCCGTGATGCTGGGCGACGGGCGGGTTTCGACGCCACCGGCGCGCAAGGCCGGAGCGTGCGGAAATGGCCGACGGCGGCCGGAACGACGCCCCCGCTCATCGTCGCGCCTGTCGCGCACGCCTCCGCCTCGCCGTGCATGGCGTACTCGCCGCCGTCATGCCCGCTCGGCGTCGCGCCTGTCGCGCAAGCCTCCGCCTTGGTAAAACAATCCACTTCCATCCAAGCCCCCGTGGCGGAACGGCAGACGCTTCGGACTTAAAATCCGATGCCCGAAAGGGCGTGCGGGTTCGATTCCCGCCGGGGGCATTGCCCACGACACCAAAACGTGTGACCCGAAACGTGCCAACCTCCCTCCCCGCGGGGCGTTCGCACCCCCGCGGGGAAGGGTGTCAAGGGACGGATCGCACGACGAGCGCCCCGCCCGGCGCGCGCCTTGTTTTTATATAACGCTTTTGTGTCCCCCCTCGGCGCCGCATCCCGTTTTTCATGTCGCGTGGGTGCCTCGCCCGCGTCCGACGGCGCGACCGGCACGGAGACGGTTTGGAAGTTGTGAAAACCCCCGTTGAGCGCCGTCATCATGGGCTTCGATTGAAAAGACGGGGGCGAGGCGCCCCCGCGACGGGGGAACAACGGCGGCTGGTCGGTGACTTGTGTATAACAACGGGGGCGAGGCGCCCCCGCGACGGGGGAACCGCCGCAGGCGTGGGGGACTTGTGTATGGCAACGCGGCGCGCGCGACCCTGCGGGGAAGGATGTGCCAATGAACACCGCGGACCGCGATTGCGGCTCGTTCAATACCCGCCCCGTTTTCCCCCGATGCCCCGCCCGTTGACCTCCTCCCCCCGCCATGCAAGATGGCGCCCATGACCACTCGATTCCCCGCCCTCGCCGCCCTTTTCGCCCTCGCCGCCCCCGCGCTGGC
>JBBSAF010000458.1:0-1645 GCA_038252525.1 Tepidisphaerales bacterium | reverse complement strand
TTGGCATCGGCGCCGGCGTCGCGGTCGGATTCGGCGGCGGAGTCGGGACGGCGCGACGCCGAGGGGGGACGGCGGTTTTGCTGTTTGGCGCGGTCGCAATCCTTGGCCAAATCCAAGAGGCGTTTGGCCATGTCGCGGCGGGCCTGGCGAAGCTCGTCGGATTGGGCCTGTTTGCTGAGTTGCAGGATCGAGCGGGCGGCCTCGAGGAGGTAGACCTTGGCCGAATCCCATTGGCCGGCGCGTCGGGCGTCGAGTCCCTTTTGGCGATGTCGCTCGAAGGTGTCCCAGGAGATATTCATGGCGCGATGATCCTATCGCCGGGGATTGAATCGGTCCTCGTCGCGGAGGTGTTTGCCGGTGATCTTGGCCATGAAGAGCATGTAGAGGAGCATGAAGGCGATGACGGCGACGGCAACGCGAAGCGAACCGGTGAGGCGGGCGAACAGCAGGGAAAAGACGGCGATGACCGCGATGATGCCCAGCACATAGCCGGCGAGACCGCGCCATCGGCGCCCGCGTGCGGTGTCGATCTCCAATTCGCGGGGTCGTTTGTCGTCGAGCTGCGGCATGGTCCCATCCTACCACGGCGCGGCGGATTGGCGATCCTTCCGCCTTCCGCCTTCCTCCTTCCGCCTACCGCCTACTGCCTTCCGCCTACTGCCCACTGTTCCTCACAATTGTGACGAATCGAGCGAACCGAGGTTGATGCCGCACTCGACTTTGCCGCTGCCGGACCAGCGGCCGGCGCGGGGGTCCTCGCCGGGTTGAATGGCGCGGGTGCAGCTTAGGGGGTTGCAGCCGATGGAGGCATAGCCCTGTTCATACAGCGGGTGGTACGGGAGATCGTGCTGTTTCATATAGTCGAAAATGTCCTTGGTGGTCCAATTGAGCAAGGGGGAGATGCCGTGGGCGTTGTAGCGGGCGGACCACTCGATGAACGGTTTTTCGCGTCGGGTATCGGCCTGGTTGCGGCGGATGCCGCGGAGCCAGGCGGCGGGGTTAAGCTCGCGCATGGCCCGCTCGGTCGGCTCGTTTTTGTTGGCGGCGCAGCAGGATTCGACATCCTTTCGCCACGTCGGATTTTCCTCGCCGGCTTGGTGGAGGTAGGCGATGGGATCGTGGTCGGTTCGATAGATCCAGACGTTGAGGTTGAAACGCAGGCGCAGTTGCTGCATGAAGCGGTGGGTTTCGGGAAACAGGTACCCGGTGTCGATCATGATGATGCGGATGTCGGGCAAGACGCGGGTGGCCATGTGGATGAGCAGCGCCGACTCGGCGCCGAAGCTGGACCACATGACCAGCTCGCGGCCGAACTGTTTGGCCGACCACTCGACGATTTCGAGGGGGGAGCGATCGTGGAACAGGGCGTTGAAGGCGGAGGCGTCGAGGGGTTGGGTTTCGACGGTCATGGGCAACTCCGGGTGATTCAGTGAGGACGCAAGATCGGTTTCGACAAAGGGTTTGGTCTGCTTTCCCCCTTGTCGCGGGGGCGCCTCGCCACCGGTGTTATACATAAGTCCTCTCCCGCTTTAACGTACGCTCCTGCCAAGAGATATGTGGCATAGCCGCCCTCGGCTGTGCATCCCGTTGACACGCCAATCACCATTCACTCAGCCGGGGGCGGCTGAGCTACATGAATCGGGGG
>JBBSAF010000457.1:0-1657 GCA_038252525.1 Tepidisphaerales bacterium | reverse complement strand
GCAATCCTGTCCCGATGGGCGCATGTGGCGTCGGCCTGCCTCTTCATCGGCGCCGCCGTCGCCTTCTCACTCCTCGCCCCCCGCGCCTGGGACGACCCCGCCGCCCATCGCCGATTCAAGACCCTGCTCCACGCCCTGTCGGCCTTGCTCATCCTCACCGGCGCCTTCAATGCCTGGTGGGTCTGGGGCGCTTATCATCTCGCCCCCGGCGCCACCCATGCCCTCTTCGGCATCCACCTCCTGCTCGCCCTCGCCGCCATCGCCCTCGCCGAGGCCGCCGCGTCCCGACGCAAGCTCGCCACCTTGACGCTGGCCGCGGTCATCGCCCTCGCCGGCGTCGCCGCAGCCTCGACCCTCAAGGCCCTGCGTGAAAAAGCCATCTCCACCACCCCCGTCCCCACCGCCCCGATCGCCGCGGGCACCGCCTGACCATGGAAGTCGTCTGGACCAACATCTTCTACCTGATCGCCCGCTACCTGCATGTCGTCTGCGCGACATTGCTTGTCGGCGGAACCCTCTTCTATGAAATGGTCGTCCCCATCGCCATCCAGGATCTTCGCAGCGAACAACAACTCGCCATCATGGGACGCGCCCGCTGGGTCTTCCGCTGGATCGTCTGGCTCGCCGCCGGCGTCATCCTCATCAGCGGCGTCGTCAGCGCCCAACGCCATTGGCGCGTCTACGAGGCCGACGGCATCAGCGTCATCAACCGCGCCGACACCACCCAAATCCGCCCCCCTTCCGCCGCCCTGCGCCCCGGCTGGTGGTTCGCCGCCCACGCCGCCGCAGGGCTTACGGCCGTCCTGGTCGCCCTCACCCTCACCATCGGCCGGCGCCTCCCCGAACGCCCGGTCCTATGGATGCGGATGAACCTCGTCGTCCTGTTGATCGTGATCTTCCTCGCCGCCGCCACCCGACATGTCCGGCTGCTCGTCAGCGAGAAGGCCGCCGCGATCGGCCTGGAACAAATCCACGTGGAGTAGATTCGTGGCCACCGACGACGAGCTCCCCCGATCCAACGAGCCGCTGCGGATTTCCGTCCGCGTCACCGTCCCCCCCGACGCCATGCGTCTCCAGTTCGCCCGCAGCGCCGGTCCCGGCGGTCAGAACGTCAACAAACTCAACACCAAAGCCGAACTCTGGACCCGACTCGACGCCATCGACGGCCTCGACCCCGAATCCCTCGACCGCCTGAAACAAATGGCCGGCAAACGCCTCACCCGCGACGGCGAGCTTCACTTGGTCAGTCAAACCGAACGCTCCCAGGAGGACAACCGTCGCCTGGTCCTCCAGCGCCTGGCCCAAATGATCCGCTCGGCCCTCCGTCCTCCCCGCAAACGCAAACCCACCAAACCCACCCGCGCCTCCAAGAAACGCCGCCTCGACGCCAAAAAACAAACCGGCGACAAAAAAGCCTCCCGCCGCCCCCCGAAGCTCGGCGAGTGAAAAGCCGAACCCCTCTCGATCCCGCCAACCAGCAAACGTCTCCAACATCCTCGCAAATCATGTAGCTCAGCCGCCCCCGGCTGAGTGAATGGAGGCTGGCGTGCCAACGGGGGACACAGCCGAGGGCGGCTCTGCTACCTCTCGCTTCATGTAGCTCAGCCGCTCCCGGCTGAGTGAATGGAGGCTGGCGTGCCAACGGGGGACACAGCCG
>JBBSAF010000456.1:0-1665 GCA_038252525.1 Tepidisphaerales bacterium | reverse complement strand
GGGCGAAGGCGGGTTTGGAGGTCGTGAAAACCCCCGTGGAGCGCCGTCCTCATCGGCTTGAACTGAAAAAACGAGGGCGAGGCGCCTCGTTGTCATACCCAAGTCCGCCCCCCCGCCGGCCGCAGTCCCCGCGTCGCGGGGGCGCCTCGGCCCGTCCGGGGTGCGGACCACTCGTTGTTATACACAACTCGCCCATTGCCCCCGTCGATTCATGTAGCTCAGCCGCCCCCGGCTGAGTGAAGGGTGATTGGCGTGTCAACGGGATGCACCGCCGAGGGTGGCTATGCTACATATCTCTTTGCACGAGGGCAGTTTAGGGTGGGAGAGAACTTGTGTATAACCACGAGGGGGGGACCATCGGGCGAAGGCGGGTTTGGAGGTCGTGAAAACCCCCGTGGAGCGCCGTCCTCATCGGCTTTGTTTGAAAAAACGGGGGCGAGGCGCCCCCGCGACATCCAAACGGCGGCGGCTGGCCGGTGACTTGTGTACACCAACGAGCCCCCCCCCGCCGCGCGCCGCCACGATACCCCCCCCATGCACCGGCCTCTTCCTTCCCCATTTTCCCATCCGAACCCGGCACCCCTCCCCTACGTTCCATTCACCAAATCGGCTACACTTCCACCCGCCGTCCGTGCCGATGAAAGGGTTGTGTTGTTCCGGGGACACGGATGCCCCCGATCGGGTTCCTCTGGAGATGGGTCCATGGCCGTACCGTACAAGGCGTTCTGCGAGGACTTTTACGTCAACCTTCGACTCGGGTCGCAGCTCCCACTGCCCCACCAACGCGACACCGTCCTGCATTTCTTCGAGCGAATCCAAAAAGACTTCCCCCGCATGACCCGGTTCCGAAAAACCGACTCCGGCGAGTTCACCCTCGAAGAAGACCGCAACGCCGACGACTACCGCTGGCTCAGCCTCGAATCCAAACGACTCACCGCCGGCCACGTCAACCCCCCCTCCGTCGCCGACGCCTGCAAACTCCACACCCTCGCCCTCCAACTCGCCCCCTTCAACCTCGGCCTCAGCCCCCTCGAAGTCGACCACCTCGACGTGCTCTTCGGCTTCGACCTGGCTTTCACCGGCAACCACGACGAGATCATCGCCGAAACCCTTTACGCCGACTCCCCCCTCACCTGCCTGGCCGAGGTCGCCGGCGCCAAGCCCGTCGATTTCCAACCCTCCGTCACCGTCAGCCTCTCCGACGACTGCCGCCTCCAGGCCCGCATCGACATCGTGACCCGCACCAACAGCTACCAGGTCCGCACCGGCGACTACGCCGACGATGTCATCAGCGTCTACCTCATCCTCCGCCGCTACTGGGGCGACCGTCCCCGCCAACCCATGGAGGAGATCCTCGCCGAAATGGTCGACCGCCTCGACACCCTCGCCGGCGACCACGTCATCCCCCGAATCATCCGCCCCCTCTCCAGCGCCATCGCATCCCGATCATGAGCCGGTTTCGAGTTGTGAGTTGGAAAAGGAGGGTTGGGAGTCGAAGAAGAAAGGTTGTAAGTTGGAGAAGAAGGGTTGTAAGTTGTAGGTTGTAAGTTGTAAGTGGAGTGGAATGCTGATCTTGCCATCCCCTCCGCCTACTTTCCTTCCGCCTACCGCCTACCGTTGGCGAGTTGTAAGTGGAGCCGAATTGCCTCGTCGGCCTTCTCCGCC
>JBBSAF010000455.1:0-1735 GCA_038252525.1 Tepidisphaerales bacterium | reverse complement strand
CTGCGGGGCGTTTCGGGGGATGAGATCGCCGGTCACATGGGGTTCTGGCAAAGCATGGGGGTTGCGGTCGGGCGAGCGGTCAATGCCGACGCCGGGCGGGAAAGTTATTTGCCGATCACCCGGATCGGGGTGGATGAATTGTACGCCGAGGCCGGGGCGGTGAACCCGGTGGCATCGGGGGTGGTGGAGCGTCGGGCGGCGCAATTGGCGGGGGTGCTGTCGGGAGACGGGCCGGTGGAACTGGCCGAGGCGCTGACGTATGCGCTGCGGGAGTTGATCCGCAATGTGTTGGAGCACGCGCGGACGCCGGCGGTGTGGGTGGCGGGGATGTCGTGGCCGAAGCGGAACTTCGTGCAGGTGGCGGTGTTGGACGAGGGGATCGGGATTCGTCAGTCATTGGCGAGCAACGAGCGGTTTCGTTTCGACAATGATCTGGAGGCGATCCGGGCGGCGCTTCGCAAGGGGGTGTCGCGGAACCTGGGGCGCGTGGCCGGGCGGGAGACGTTGGAACGATGGGAGGAGGAGGGTCACGACCGTCCGGCGGCGTTCTATGGCAATTCCGGGTACGGATTGCATATGATCGCCGGGGTGTGCCGGGAGGCCGGACAATTCCTCATCGCCAGCGGCAGCGCGTCGTTGGCGCAGGTGGGTACGGGGGGCGAGGTGCAGGCGACGACGGGCCACATGGGGACGGCGTTGCGGCTGGTGTTGCATCCAACGGAGGTTCCGGCGGCGTGGAACGGGCTGTTCGAGGGGATCGGGGCCAAAGGCGCCGGCGGGGAGTTGCTGACAGCCTCGACGTTGCGGCGGCTGGGTTTGGAGACGTTGACGGGGGGAGGGGGATTGTAATGGACCCATACGAAGTCATCATTTATTGGAGCGGGGAGGACGGGGTGTTCGTGGCCGAGGCGCCGGAGTTGCCGGGGTGCGGGGCGCATGGGAGGACGCACGCGGCGGCGCTGGGGAGCCTGCGGTCGGCGATGGGGCTGTGGATTCGGTCGGCCAAGGAGTTCGGCCGGGAGGTTCCGGCGGCGAAGGGTCGAAGGTTGATGTTGGCGTGATGGGCGGTGGCGGACGCGTTGTCGGACAAGGTGATGACGGAGGTGGGACGGGGCGGACGTTTCGCGGTGAAGCCGAACGGGTTTTTTGCTGGAGCGAACATGGCTTGGATGGTCGAGGATCGGCGGGTGGCGAAGGAAGATGGGCGGACGGAGCCGTATCTGACGGAGGCGATGAAGGCGCATCTGTCGGGGACGTATTTCCCGCGATATCCGACCAAGCGGGCGGTGTTGCTGCCGGCGCTGCACCTGGTGCAGCACGAATACAACTGGATCCCCATGCGGGCGATCGAGGAGGTCGCGGCGTTCCTGGAAATCTCGCCCGCCGAGGCGCTGGACACGGCCAGTTTTTATGAGGAATACTGGCTGAAACCCAAGGGGAAATACCTCTTGCAAGTGTGCCGGTCGCTGTCGTGCGCGATCTGCGGCGGCGGGAACCTGTCGAGGCACATTCAGCGTAAGTACAATCTCGAAATCGGCCAGACCACGGCGGATGGGAAGTTCACGCTGGTCGAATTGGAATGCCTGGGATCGTGCGGAACGGCGCCGGTCCTCATGATCAACGAGGATCTGCATGAGGATGTGACGATCGAGGAACTGGATCGGATACTTGAAGCGTTGTAGGCGGAGGGCAGTAGGCGGTAGGCGGAGGGCAGTTGGCAGTTGGCAGTTGGCAG
>JBBSAF010000454.1:0-1755 GCA_038252525.1 Tepidisphaerales bacterium | reverse complement strand
CTCCGGCGCCGTCCGCGCCCTATTGTTGGTCAACGCATCGACCAGAAACGCCACCCCGTTCGGGCCATATCCCTCATACGTCACATTCTCGTAATTCTCGGCCCCCAACTCGCCGGTGCCCTTCATGATCGCCTTGGCGATCGTGTCCTTGGGCATGTTCGCCGCCTTGGCATCGTCGATGATGTACCGCAATGTCAGGTTCTGCGAAGGATCCCCGCCGCCGGATCTGGCCGCGATGATGATCTTGCGGGCCAGCTTGCTCCACACCTTCCCTCGCTTGGCGTCGTTGGCCCCCTTCGCCCGCTTGATCGTCGCCCAGTGACTATGACCGCTCATTGAACCTCCGCGAATATGAATCCGAAAGCCCGATTGTAAGGCATCCCCGCCCCTCTGCCCAGCGCCGCCGCAACCGGCAAGCCCCGTCGAACCCGCGCGCCTCCCGACGCCACGACCGCATTCCCGTGGCGGGGAAGGGATGCGACACCGCCACGGGGTGGAGGCGTATGACATGGCCAACGCGTTGCGACATCCTGTTGAGTGACAAGGGGCGCCCCGCGCGCCGGGTTGAGATGTATGACATTCCCGATGCGTTGCGACGCTCCGCTCCATCGCCCTACCCCGCCGGCGGCCTTGCCCCTATGATGCCCCCATGCCCAGCACCGAGCGCGTCCTCTGGATCGACATCCTCCAATACGTCGGCATGAGGCTCGTTTCGATGGCCCTGCACTGCTTCCCGGTCGATTGGAACCTCAAAACCGCCCGGTTCATCGGGGACTTCGTTTATTTCGTCGACCGCAAGCACCGCGAACGCGCCCTGGGCAACCTCCGCCGAGGATGCCCCGAACTCTCCGAAACCCAGGCCCGCGCCCTCGCCCGTCGCAGCCTCCAACAACTCTTCATGCTCTTCGTCGAGGTCCTGTTCACCACCCGACTCGTCCACCTCGACACTTGGCGGAAATACGTCAAGCTCGACCAATTCAAACCGGTCGTCGAACTCCTTTTGCGCAAAAACCAGGGATTGATCCTCCTCACCGGTCACTACGGCAACTGGGAAATCCTCGGCTACGTTCTGGCCACCCTCGGATTCGAAACCACCAGCATCGCCCGACCCCTCGACAACAAAATGGTCAACCGCTGGCTCACCGCCGTGCGCGAGAAAAAAGGCCAGAAGATCATCGCCAAGACCGGCGCCACCCCCAAGGTGACGGCCCTGCTCGACCGAAACGCCGCCGTCGGGTTCATCGCCGACCAGAACGCCGGCTCCAAGGGCATGTTCGTCGATTTCTTCGGCCGCAAGGCCAGCACCTACAAATCCATCGGCCTGCTCGCCATGGAATACCAGGTGCCCATCATCATCGGCTACGCCCGTCGCGTCGGCGAACGCTTCCAATTCCGCTGCGGCGCCCAGGACATCATTTACCCCACCGATTGGGCCAACCAACCCGATCCCCTCCGCTACATCACCCAGCGCTACACCAAGGCCATCGAAGATCTCATCCGCGTCGATCCCGGCCAATACCTCTGGGTCCACCGCCGCTGGAAATCCCGTCCCAAAGGCGAAACCCCCGAAAAATACGACTGATCCAAAATAAATGTACCTGTCCCCTTTACATTAAGGGGACAGGTATGCTCTGTCTCGACCCTTCATGGGAGGACCATGACGTTGTGCGTCAGGGCCCGCAGGCGCATGTCGCGCTTGCGACTGTGCGCGGTCCGGCCGGCCAGGGCGGCGCCTTGGTTCCGCTTCATCACGCT
>JBBSAF010000453.1:0-1771 GCA_038252525.1 Tepidisphaerales bacterium | reverse complement strand
GGCGGGGTTGTTATACTGCTCGCCGGCCATATTGAGACAATTCGCTTGGGTAAACACGCGATGCGACGCATGTTCCGAGCCATTGTGAATGTCTCATGGAAGGCCGCGAGCAGTATACAATGGCCGGGCGGCGTCGGCGGTCCTCGGGCGGAAGGGCGGTCTTTCTCGCGGTGGTGGACGTTGTAACGGGCCGGGGGGGCGGTCGGGGGCGGGCACTTGAACAGGGTTGGACTTGGCATGGCAGGAGAATCCCCCTTGGAACAAAACGGCGCGAGCGAATGGCCGGCGTTGGCCCCGCAGGGACACCACATGGGCAAGCCGCCGATCCCGCTGCGACGGGCGGTCACGCTCATCGGCGGACGGCACACGGCCCACATCCACCTGCTCAGCCGCCAGGTCTCCAAGGCGCATGCGATCATCATCAACGACGCCGGTCGGCTGTTTTTGTGCGATCTGGCGAGCCGGACGCATAGTTTCGTCAACGGGCGCGAGGTGGGGGGGGCCGAGCTCGAAAACGGGGACCTGCTCCAGATCGGATCGTTCAAGTTCAAGGTCTCCAACCCCGTCCGCCGCACGCCGCGCCGGGACCGCAACGCTCCGACGGCGGCGATCGAATCGGCGGATTCGGAGCTGCCGATCCCCCTCGACGGCCGGGTGGCGCTGATCGGGCGTCGGGCGAGCTGCGACATCCCCCTGTTGGAGGAGACGGTCTCGACGGCCCATGCGGTGATCTTCGAGCTGGCCGGCAAGCGTTTCATCCGGGACCTGGGATCGCGGACGGGCACGTTCATCAAAGGCCGGCCGATCCATCAGGAGCAGCTGTCGTTCGGGGATGAGATCCGCATCGGTGAAACCATCATGCGGTATGTGGCGGCGACCGCGGCGCCCGCGCTGGCGGCGGCGGAGGATTTCGACGAGCTGGAGCATCTGGTGGGGACGGCGCCGCTGACGCCGGACGCCATCGAGGAGGCGGTCTCGGCGCTCGACAAGGCCAATGCCGCGGAGGAACTGGCTGAGGCGTCGGAGGTCGAGAAACCTGAGGCGTCGGAGGGACTGAAGGCGTCGGAACCGACGGACGAGGCGGTGATCGCGGGGGTGGCCGGGGAGTTGGCGGCACTGGAGGGGGAGGAGTCGGCCGAAGGAGGGGCGGCGACGGAAACGACGGAGGAGACAGCGACGGAATCCCCGCAATCGGCGGATGAGTCGCTGGTCGAGCCGCGTCTGGAGGAGATCGATCTTGATGATGATGCGGAGGGGGCATCGGCCCACGACACGCGTTCGATCGCGCCGGCCCCGGAGCGCCCGCGGGTGAGGCCGGAATTGTCGGAGCAGGTGGTCGATGAGATCGACATTTCCGACGATGGGGAGGCCCGGTCCCTGGTGGCGGGCGATTTGGCCAGCGAGCGGCTGAGTTCGTCGGTCACTCACGAGGGGATGGACCCGGCGGGTGAGACGGTGCTGGATGAGGAAGTTGCCAGTGGTCCGTTGCCAGTTCCCGGTGGGGAGGAGGCAGAGGTCGCTGGTCCGTTGTCGGCGGCGGAGGAGGGGGGGATCGAGGTTGGTCAGGTTGAGGAATCGAAGTTGACGGGGGCGCCCGCGGAGGTGGGAGAGGTCGGCGAATTGCAATTGCCGGAGGAGGTCGGGGATGAGGCGCCGGCGGAGGGGCGGGTCGTTGGGGACTTGGAACCGCCTTTGGGGGATGGGGTGGCCGGGACGGAGGTGGGCGAGGTTGAGGAATTGGAATTTCCGGGGGTGGAGGCGGCGCCGAAGG
>JBBSAF010000452.1:0-1773 GCA_038252525.1 Tepidisphaerales bacterium | reverse complement strand
CTGTTATACACAACTCACCGGCCACCCGCCGTCGCTCCCACGTCGCGGGGGCTCCTCGCCCCGCGATTTTATACACAGCTCGGGCATCTCCGCCCCCTTTTCTTGTTTCTCAGCCGCCCCCGGCTGAGTGAATGGAGGCTGGCGTGTCAACGGGGGGCGCGGCCGCCGTTGGCTGAGAGGCTGTGAACTTTTCCCATCGGGGACAAAAACACCCCGTTTTTTTGGCTGTAAACGAGGATTTTTTCCCGGAAATTCAATAAATGCACAAACTCTGAGTGAAGGGTGTCTTGCGTGCCAACAAGGGACTGGGCCGAGGGGGGCGGAGTGAAGGGTGTCTTGGCGTGCCAACAAGGGACTGGGCCGAGGGGGGCGGAGTGAAGGGTGTCTTGGCGTGCCAGCAAGGGACTCAGCCGAGGGCGGCTGAGCTACATATCCATTGGCAGGAGCGGGCGTTGGAGCGGGGTAGGGTTTATGTGCAGCAACGAGGGCGGAGCGCTCGCGTCACGGGGTGTCAGGCGGGGGTGTCGTGTTGGAAGGTGGTTTTGAGGCGGGCGTAGATGGCGTCGATGGGGGGGCGTTGGTAGAGGAAATCGTCGAGCTTGATGACGGCGGATTGGCCGGTGGGGAGCTGATAGGTGGCGCGTGCGATTCCCTTGCGGTCCCAGAGGCGGGTGTCGAGGGCGGTGATGTCGGCCAGGGGGACGGGGGGGTGTCCGGGGGCGTGGAGGATGTTGTCGGGGGTGAGGCGGAATCGGCCTCGGGAGTTTCGGAGGGTCCAGGCGAGCAAGGCCAGCCCGAGGGGGGGGAGGGCGAAGCCGAGGGTTTTTTGGAGTTGGATGTCGGTTTCGGTGTGTCGGTCGCGGAGCTTCATGCGTTGGCCGGTGAGATCGGAGGCCTTGGCTTGGTCGCCGGCGCGTTCGGCGTCGATGCGGGCGGCCTCGATGCGGGCGATTTCGGCGTTGTGTCGAGGGTAGGTGACCAGTCCGTCGTAGAGGAACCAGAGTCCGCCGGCGATTAGTAGCAGGCTCATCAGGTAGCGGGTGTTTCGATAATAGGTTCCGGCGGCGGCGACGATCTCGCGGTCGGGGGGGAACGGTGTGGTGTCGGGTTCAGTCATGGTTGGGATGGGGTTTGGGTTTGGGTGGAGGATTCGAGGACATCGGCGAGTTTTCGCGCGGCGGCGGCGAGGTTGTGGAGACGGCCGGCGAGTTGGGCATTGTCGGCCGGGCAGAGGGCGGGTGCGGGAAGCTCGGCGGCGTCGGTGGCGAGGGCCTTTGACAGGTGGATGGCTCGCGCGCGGAGGAGCGCTGGGTCGGGGGTGGGGGGAGGGTCAGTGGTTGGTAAGTCAGTTGTCATGGGTTGGTGAGTCATTGGTCATTTGTCATTGGCGTAAATGCGAGGTGGAACGATGTTTATACCTTGGCAAGGCAGGCGGAAGGAAGGTAGGCGGAGGGGATGGCAAGATCAGCATTCCACTCCACTTATAACTCGCAACTCGCAACTCGCAACCCATGGCGGTAGGCGGAAGGAAGGTAGGCGGAGAAGGCCGACGAGGCAATTCGGCTCCACTTACAACTCGCCAACGGTAGGCGGTAGGCGGAAGGAAAGTAGGCGTTTGGGATGGCAAGCTCAGAATTCCACTCAACTTACAACTTACAACTCGCCAACGGTAGGCGGTAGGCGGAAGGAAGGTAGGCGGAGAAGGCCGACGAGGCAATTCGGCTCCACTTACAACTCGCCAACGGTAGGCGGTAGGCGGAAGGAAAGTAGGCG
>JBBSAF010000451.1:0-1775 GCA_038252525.1 Tepidisphaerales bacterium | reverse complement strand
TGGGCCGCCGGCAGCCACACGTGCATCGGCGCCAGCCCCGCCTTGGTTCCGAATCCCGCCGCCGCCAGCAGAAACAGCGCCACCGCCATTCCCCCCGACACCCCGCCCGCCGACGCCGCCAGCGCCCCGAACGACGTTCCCCCGGCCAGCCCGATGAGTATCCCGAACATCGGCAACACACAGATCGCCGTCCCCAAATGCGTGCATACCAGGTACATCCACGCCCCGCGCCGTGCCGCGGCGTCGGCGTCGTCGAACTGGATCAGTAAAAACGACGCCAGCGACATCGCCTCCCATCCCAAGAGGAACGCCGCCACGTCGTCGGCGCACAGTACCATCAGGATCGCGCCCACCATGACGTTGAGCATCGCCCCGTGCCACGCCATCCGCGCCCCGCCGGCGTCTCGGTAATATCCCCACGCGTGAATCGCCGTCGCCAATGACAAAAGCCCCGCCGGCAGGCAGAACCACGCCCCCAAATCCGTCATCGCCAACGCCATCGCCCCCAGCGGCAGCCGCCCGAGATTCGCCGCCGATCCACCCCATCCCGGCGAAATGAAATGCGCCGCCCCGCCCGCCAGCGCCAGCAATCCGGCGAGTCCCATCGCCCCCAGCGCCGCGCCCTTCGACGCCATCGGCCAGCGACCCAGCGCCAGCGCCGCCGCCGTGCCGATCCCGCAAATGACCATCGCCGCCAGAAGCAAGATCATGACCGACCCGTCCCCGGCAGGGCCGATTCAATCCGGTCCATCCCCGCGTAAACCGTCTCGTCGGCCGCGGCGCTTCGCAGCGCCTCCACCCACCCGACATCGCGCAGCGCCGCCATCAGGTGGCTCAACAGATGCAAGTGCCCGCGGATCGTCGTTGCCACGATGGTGAACAACAAATCGACCTTTCGCCCGTCCATCGCCCCGAAATCCACCGGCCCATCCAGCACCGCCACCGCCACCAGCGACTCATCGAGGCCGAGGATCACCGGGCTTCGCGGGTGGGGGATGGCGATGCCCCCGCCGATCGCCGTCGATCCCAGCGCCTCGCGCGCCAATAGCACCCCGAGCAGTTCCTCGCGGTTGACCTTGGCCGGGAGTGGCAGCCGGGCTGTCGCCGCCGCGATCGCCTCGCGGGCGTCGTCGGCGAAGATGCCCCGGTGTATCCCCCCGCGTCGCAGGGCCGCCGCCAGCGACCCGGCCGCCGGCGCGTCGGCGCCGCCGGCGAAGATCTCCGGCAGCACTCGCAGGTTCTTCCGCGTCGCCCACTCCAGCAATTCCACCCGGTTCAGACGGTACTTCTCGGCAACGCGATGGCACGGCAGCGAGCCGTCGCGCATCCACCGATAGACCGTTTTTTCCGAGGTTTGCAGCAGTCGGGCGGCGTCACGAACCGTCAGGTCCATCCGTCACCTCGCGGCGGGAGCTTCATACCGGATTCCAACATCGCGGCCATTTCATCATCCCGCGCCCCCGCACGCAACAACCCGCCGGGGAATCAGCCTTGGGGGATGGGAATCGATGGCGGGGGAAGTTGCGGGTTGTGTGTTGAGGGTGGGTGGGCAGATCGAGGAGGCACAAGGATGATCGGGAGGAAGTTGTGCGTTGCAAGTTGTGAGTTGCGAGTGCGGCGGGGAGGTTTCAAGTGGATGCCCTGCCCCACATCGCGCGCGGCCATCCCCCCCCGTCCTTTCCGCCTACCCTCCTTCCGCCTTCGGTTTCAGGTTGCAAGTTGCAAGTTGTACGTGAAGACACGGTCCCTTCCCGCGCGCCGTCTCCGTCCCCTCC
>JBBSAF010000450.1:0-1816 GCA_038252525.1 Tepidisphaerales bacterium | reverse complement strand
GGATGCGGTGGAGGTGGTGACGTTCGTGGGGGGAGGATGAGGGAGCAGTAGGCGGAGGGTAGGGGGAAGGAGGGTAGGCGGTAGCAGGGTAGGCGGTAGCAGGGTAGGCGGAGGATACAGAAACCCCCGGATGGAAGAAGAGCGGGGAGGAGGCGGATGGGGCGTGAGGGGGTGGCCAATCCGTGGCGGTGACGGCGATGGGCGCCGCCGGGCCCGGTCCACCAAGCTCGTCATCGCGGTGGACCTCCAGACGGGTGACGGCGATGGGCGCCGCCGGGCCCGGTCCACCTATCGCGTACTTCATTTCCGCCTACCGCCTCCTTTACTTTATCGGACTGGAGGGTATGAATTGGGGGTTGTGGGGGGGATGAACGGGATTTGCGGGCGCATGGAGGTGTCTTATGGGCATTAAAACCGGATTTTCGGCGGTCGTGGCGTGTTTGGCGTTGGTGATCGGAGCGGTGGCGATCGCACAGGATGCGACGGCGCCGGAGGTCGAGAACAGCAAATACCAGTTCGCCGGACAGGTCTCGGGCAACGATGTGTATGTCCGCAGCGGGCCGGGCGAGGGGTATTACCCCACGATGAAGCTCGACAAGGGCGCGGCGGTGACGGTGGTGGGTCTGAAGTTCGGTTGGCTGAAGATTTTGCCGCCGGAGGGGAGCTTTTCGTACATACCCAAGGCGTGGGTCGAGCGGGCGGGGGACGGGAGCATCGGGCGGGTGACCAAGCCGGATTTGATCGTTCGGGCCGGGAGCGGTCTGAACGAGATGAAGAACGCGGTGCAGACGAGCCTGAACGACAACGACCGGGTGGTGATCCTGGGTGAGAAGGATGAATACTTCAAGATTCAGCCGCCGGCAGGGGCGTATTTGTATGTCAACAAGGACTTCGTGTCGCCGGTGAAGCAGGTCGCGGCGGTCGATCCCGGCGCGGTGGCCAATGGGGGCGGGGCGGTGGAGAATGGCGGTGCGGCCAACGGTGGCGGGGCGAACAGTGGCGGGGCGGTGGCCAACGGGGACGGGGCCAATGGCGCGACCGACACGTCGGCCACGCGGGGCGCGGGGATCGTGCCGGAGAATCCGGGCAATGGCGACGCGATGGCGGCCACGCAGCCGGGCATGGCGGACAATGCGGGCGCGGCGACGCAGCCGGCGACGAGCCAACCTGTCGATGCCGTGGCCGAGGCGCAAGATGCATTCACGAAGCTCGAGGAGCAATATAAGCAGGTGGAAGGCACGCCGATCGACGAGCAGCCGGTCGATGAGATGGTCAAGGGGTATGAGCCGCTGGCGAGCGGCGACAAGTTGCCGGAGTCGATGCGTCGGATCGCGGCGTATCGGCTGGCGATCTTGCGGGAGCGGGCCAAGGCCAAGGAGCAGTTGATCGCGTTGAAGCAGGAGCAGGAGGCGTTCGCCAAGCGTCAGCAGGCGTCGCAGGCCGAGCGGTCGGAATTGACCGATCGGATCGAGAAGACGGATGTGCGGATTTACGAGGCGGTGGGGGAGTTGCGTCCGTCGAGTTTGCAGTCGGGCAATGAGATGCTGTATCGGCTGACGGACCCGGCGACGGGGCGGACGGTGGTGTACGTTCGTAGCGGCGATCCGAACATCGGGGCCCACATGGGCAAGTTCGTGGGGGTGAAGGGATCGACGGCGACGGATTCGCGGCTGGACATCGTGGTGGTGACGCCGACGGCGGTGGAGGATGTGGATCCGGCGGAGGTGAACACGAAGGTGGCGGCGAAGAGGGTGCCGCCGAGCATGGCGTCGGGAAAGTAGGGGGGAGTATGGGGGGGTAGGCGGTAGGCGGTAGG
>JBBSAF010000449.1:0-1826 GCA_038252525.1 Tepidisphaerales bacterium | reverse complement strand
CATACAGCCCCGCCGCCGCCGTCGTCGACGACGGCAACGCGGACAATTCCGTCGCCGGCAATGGCAGCCCGCCCGCACGTCCCGTCGCCGATGGCAACACCGACAAATAGCCTGCCGCCAACGGCAACCCGCCCGCACGTCCCGTCGCCGACGGCAACGCCGACAAACCGCCTGCCGCCAATGGCAACCCGCCCGCACGTCCCGCCGGCGCCGCCGACGGCAACGCCGAAAAATTGCCCGCCGCCAAGGGTGATTTTAGCAACTCCAGTTTCATAAAGACTTTGGATCGCTTCCATGAACCGCCCCACGTCCCCCGACACGCCGCGCCACGACAAACCTTCGCATAATTTCAGTTGCCCGACGCCCCGTGTTACGATAGGCTCGTAGACACCACTTTACGTGTCCGACAACCTTCTGAACCACTCATCCTCGAGGCGACAACTATGCAAGTGGTGCTGGTCATGTTCAAGGGCGACGGCGAACGCCGTAGCTTTTCGGTCGCGCGCGACGTCACCCTCATCGGCCGCCGCGAGGACTGCGATCTCCGCATCCCGCTGGGGGATGTCTCCCGTAAACACTGCCGTATCCTCAAGCAGGAAGACGAGTTGCGCGTCGAGGACCTCGGCAGTTCCAACGGCACTTTCGTCAACGACCAACGCATCCAGGAGTCCGCCGTCCACGCCGGCGATGCCCTTCGCGTCGGCCCGGTCAACTTCGTCGTGCAGATCGACGGCGTCCCCCCCGACAACGAAATCGACACCCCGGCCACTTCGTCCGGCAGCACCGCCGGCGCCCCGGGCGATGTCACCAGCACCCTCAACCCCACCGCCGCCAGCGACGCCGGCAACGACGACTTCGATCCCATGGCCGCCCTGAAAAACCCGGCCGATTCGGAGTCGGACTTCGTCATCAACACCGCCGAAAACCCCGAGGAAAGCGTCATTGTCAATCTCGATGAGATGCAGGACGACGACGATAAGTGATTTTTGTGCCAGTGGTTATGCGATGGCGGGGGAACGGGCATTCTGATTGGTGCGTGCTCTGTAATGTTGCGTCCTGTGTCCTTGGTCCTGTGTCCTTGGTCATTGGTCACTGGTCATTGGTCACTGGTCACTGGTCCTCGGTCCTTGGTCCTTTGTCTTTTGTGGTTGTCAGGGGTCGTTGGTGATGGGGGGGTGTAAATCGTTGTTGCGGAGTGGATGGACCAGCAATCGGACAATCCGGCGGTTCGACGGCGCTGGCGGATTTCCGGGCAGGTTCAGGGGGTGGGATTTCGTCCTTTCGTCTGGCGGCTGGCCGAGCGGTACCGGCTGGTCGGGTTCGTTTTGAATGATTCCAACGGAGTGGTCGTGGAAGCCGAGGGCGCCCCGGACCAACTCGACGCCTTCGACGCGGCGCTGCAAAGCGAAGCGCCCCCGCTGTCGGTCGTCGCCGCCGTCGATTCGCAAGTCATTGATCCCAAAGGGGATGCGTCTTTCAACATCCTCCCCAGCGAAACCGACCCCCAGGCCAAAGCGGGCATCGCCGTCGATGCCGCCGTCTGCCCCGACTGCCTGCGCGAGTTGCTCGGCCAGGGCAATCGCCGATCAGGCTACGGACTCATCAACTGCACCCACTGCGGCCCGCGTTACACCCTCATCGAGCGGGTGCCCTACGACCGTCCGAACACGACCATGGCCCATTTTTTCATGTGCCCCGCCTGCAAACAGGAATACAACGCCGCGGTGGACCGGCGATTCCACGCCCAGCCGATCTCGTGCAACAACTGCGGGCCGAAGGTGTCGCTCGTGACCTCGACCGGGCAAGCGATCTTGGGGGATGCCATT
>JBBSAF010000448.1:0-1842 GCA_038252525.1 Tepidisphaerales bacterium | reverse complement strand
CCTTCGCGCCCGACCGCGCCCCATTGAACCGACCACGCGCCATGGAACCGACCGCGCGCCTTGGAACCGACAACGCCCCTTGAAGCTCAGCCGCCCCGGCTAAGTGAACGCCCGATGACTTCCCCCACGAGACAACACCAACCGCGATTGCCCCCCACATCCCCTCACCGGGAAGCGTTTTGGGTATTCCGAACATTTACGCGTGACAACACCGCACCCCGGCCCATGATCATCCCGCCGACGCCTGCTTGGGCGCGGCATACCCCAGCACCAACCCCATCGCCATCAACATCAGCGCCGTTCCCATCACCCACACCCGCACCCGCGGCGCCCGACAGATCGACGCCAACACGCCCCCCGCCGGCTGCAATTCCGGCATCGCCGGCGGCGGCGGAATCGTCACCAACGAGAACGGCGACATGTCCTTGCCGGTCCCGCCATCGAGTCTCAGCACGCTCGTGCCCTCGCGGATGAACTTCATCTGCCGCTGGGCCAACCGCTCGGCCAAAGTCGGATCCCCCGCCACCCGCCCCAGGAACTCGGCGTTCACCGCGATCTGCTTGTCGATCTGGTCCAAATCCGCCGTCAGCCGCTGATTCTCCCACGCCAATTCGCGGTTGGCGTCGGCCTGCGGAATCAACACGCACGCGGCGATCAGCGCGATGCCCGCGCACAGCAGCGGCAGCGTCCACCCGCCGGCCCCCAATCGCGGCCCGTGCGGAATCGCCGGCTCGGCGGCGGCCAGAAGCGGCGCCGGGCACGCCTCCTCCAAAACCGACTCGCCCTCGGGATCGACATCGTTATCCGAAACCGCGGGCGTGACGGGATCGACCGGGGACATTTCATCCGCCGCGTCCATGAAAACCCCTTCGCCATCCACGAAGATCCCCTCGGCATCGACGAAGTCCCCTTCCCCCGTTTCCTCGTCCGCGAACGACGCCGCATCTTCGACGGCCTCCTCCACCATGAACGGCGCCCCCCCCTCGACGCCCACCGCGTCCTCGGCCGACATTTCCATGCCGACATCCCCGCCGTCGTCCCATGGCGTGGCCTCCGCGGCCTCGACCCCGTTCGACCCTTCGTATTCGGCAACTTGATCCATGCCCATGCGACGACCCTTCGACAATCAAAAAAAACGCCCGCGCGTGACGAATCACGCGCGGGCGGCAAGGTCATCGGTTCGCCGAAACCAATGGCCTCACTTGTTCCACAGCTTGCCGCCGTACACCGCCCGCTCGCCCAGCTCCTGCTCGATCCGCAGCAACTGGTTGTACTTGGCCACCCGATCCGACCGCGCCGGGGCGCCGGTCTTGATCTGACCGCAATTGGTCGCCACCGCGATGTCCGCGATGGTCGCGTCCTCGGTCTCGCCGCTGCGATGGCTCAGCACCGCCGAATACCCGTTCCGCATCGCCATGTTCACCGCCGCGAACGTCTCGCTCAGCGTCCCGATCTGGTTGACCTTCACCAGGATCGAGTTGGCCGTCTTGGTCTTGATCCCCTTCTCCAGGAACTTCACGTTGGTCACGAACAAGTCGTCGCCCACCAACTGCACCTTGTCGCCCATGCGCTCGGTCATCAGCTTCCAACCCGCCCAGTCGTTCTCGGCGCAGCCGTCCTCCAGCGAACGAATCGGATACTTTTCAACCCATTTCGCCCAATAATCGACCATTTCAGCGCTGGACAGGATCTTGTCGGGGTTGCTCTTGAAGAACTTGTAGCCCTTCTTGGCCTTGTCCCACAGTTCGCTGCTGGCCGGGTCCAGGGCGATAAAGACCTGCTTGCCGAAGCTGTAGCCGGCGGCCTCGACGGCCTCGCCGATCACCTTCAACGCATCCTCAT
>JBBSAF010000447.1:0-1848 GCA_038252525.1 Tepidisphaerales bacterium | reverse complement strand
TCTTTGTCATACCCCCAACATTGCTGTGGTTTGTGGGCAAGCGTCGCTCGGATACACTTATCGGTTGGGAGCTTGCTTGTCGAACTTCGCTGTGGTTTGTGGGCAAGCGTCGCTCGGATACACTCTTGGCGTCATAAGGGCTTGTCATCCAGCACCTTATGATGAGACGGGCGAATGAAAAGTGGGCCTCCCGAGCCAGCGCGATCGCCAGCGGAGCGCGGTTTTCAGAACATCAGCAGTTGTTCGGGGACCGGTTCGGATTTTTTCCGGCGACGGCCCCAAAAGACACGCTGTTTGCCGAACTGGCGCTCGGTGACGGCCAGCAGCCGAACCTGCCCGTCGGGGGGGAGGTGGGCGGCGATCCGCTCGCATTCGGCCTTGCTCGATTCCTCGGACACGAAATACCGCCCATAAACGCTGAATTGCAGCCGACTGAACCCCTCGCGCAACAGCAGTTTGCGGAAATGGGTGTAGTCGCGCTTCTGGACGGGGGTCTTCATCGGCAAATCGAACATGGCGAAGAGCCACATGGCTTGGTACCCGCTGGGCAAGTGGAGTTGGGGCGGCTGCGAACGGCGACGACGCCGGGGCGGCGGGCCGGGAGGCGGTTTGTCATCGCGGGGTGGCGTCATGCCTTCTCCGTGGCGATGTTCCAATCGGGCACGATCAGTCGGCGACGGCGGTTTTCGATGACGGCGGCGAGGCTGCCGGCGACCTTGGCCAGCACGTCGAACAGGACGCGGTCGGCGTCGCCGAGCCGAAGGCGAAGGGCGAGGACGCCGAGAAGCTCTTTTTTGATGTCGGGGGTGAGTTCGCCCAGGGCCAGCCCTCGACGATGCAGGTCCAGGACGAGGCGGTCGACCAGGGGACGGAAGGGTTCCATGAGGTCGTCGGCCAGGCAAAAGGGGTTGGCGCGGTGGTGGTGTTGCAGGCCGAGCCCGGGGTGGAGTCCGACGGCGCAGATCGCGCGGCAGGTCACGGCGCGGAGGACGCCGTAGCCGTAGTTGAGAAACCGGTTGTGGTCGAATCCGTCGGGGTCGCGTCGGAAGTCCGGGCCGAAAAGGGCCGGCCAATAGAGTCGGGCGGCGTGTCCCTCGACATTGGTGATGTCGCCGGAGCGGACGGTGGGGATGAGGGCGGCCAGCCCGGCGTGGTCCAGCCCCGCGGCGGCGAGGAGGGCGGCTTGGGAGGCGATCTTGGATCGGACGAGCTGGCGCCAGAGTCGTTTGCGGCGCGGGCGCGGAAGGGCGGCCTGGAGGGCGAGGCGGGTGGCGGGCTGGTGGAAGCCGCGAAGGGGCAGGAGCATGGCGGCGGGCATGCCGTGTTTGTCACAGACGACGAGTTGGGCGCCGGCGTCGGCGAGTTGGGCGACGGCCTCGCGGGTGAAGGTGATGGCGTAGTGGGCGGCGACGACGGCCGCCAGGTCGCCGGGGGGGATTTGGATTTTCTGGTCGGGATCCCGGAGCTCCACCGTGAGCAGCCCGTTGTCGATGGAGACATGGGCGGGTCGGGTGGAGAGCTCGAGGATGCGGTCATTCATTGGATCGACGGACCTTTCCGGCCGGGGAGACGGTCACTTTGAGGGGATTGGCGCTGCGAAATCCTTTGCCGCGTTGGAACATCCACGCATTTCGATCCGCCTTTTCCATCTTGGCCGCGCCGTATTCGGGCGGCTGGGTTTGGATCCAGTTGTGTCCGATGCTGGTGACGCGCATGAGTCGGCGCGTGCCGGCGATGTCCATCTCCAGATAGTCCCCGCGATGGAGCTTCATGACGTATCGCATGTCCGGGCCGTGGTCCTTGCGGACGACCGGCTCGTCGTTGCGGAGGCGTCGATGGGCCTCGAAG
>JBBSAF010000446.1:0-1859 GCA_038252525.1 Tepidisphaerales bacterium | reverse complement strand
TGCGTGGGGCTGAACCGTCGGGCGGTGGCGTTCGGGCTCGCCAACGAACGGTGGCAGGGGTGGCCGTTGCCGGGCGGCCCGGAGGTGATGGTTCCGGGGGGATTCAATCCCGAGAAGCGGGCGGATGGGGGGTTGCAACTGCGTCGGGACGGGAAGGTGATCGCGGAGATGCCGGCGGGGGGATTTTATTTCGACCGGCATGAGACATATCCGGGGGCATCGCACCCCGATTTGGACACTTGGCGGCCGGCGGGGATGTCGCAGGCCGAGGTGGACCATTACGGGTCGGCGGCCGAGGCGCTGGCGGGGGGGCCGGACAAGGCGGTGGTCGCGGCGCTGGGTCCGCCGTATGAGCTGTTCAACGGGATCGGGCAGGGGGGATTCGAGGATTGGATGGTGACGTTCGCCACGGAGGATGAGTATGTGGCGCGGCTGTATGACATTCTGGTGGAGGTTTGGATCGAAAATCTGAAAAAGTTTCATCAGGCGGTGGGGGACAAGGTCCAGGTTTTGCAGATCGCCGACGATCTGGGGACGCAGCACGGGCCATTTTTGTCGGTGGAGATGTTCCGGGAAAAGGTGATGCCGGCGTACCGGCGCGGGCTGGACTGGATTCATGCGAACACCGGTTGGAAGGTGCTGATGCACAGTGATGGGGCGATCGGGCCGCTGCTGGAGTCGATCATCGAGATGGGGGTGGATGCGTTGAATCCGATCCAGATTGGTTGCGCGGGTATGGACCCGGCGGGACTTCGACGGCAATATGGCACGCGGCTGGTGTTTTGGGGCGGCTCGGTGGATGCCCAATCGACGTTGCCGCACGGTTCGGCGTCGGCGGTGGCGGCGGAGGCGCATCGGAATCTGGAGGCGTTCGGGGCGTTGTCGGGCGGATATGTGTTCGCGCCGATCCACAATGTTCAGGCGGGGGCGCCGGCGGAGAATGTGCTGGCGATGTTCGGGATGGCAAGGGAGTTTCGATGAGTTCACCGGCGGAAATGTATCTGGACGCCTCGGCGGGTTTGATCGAGGTCGTTCGCGGGCAGCTGGCGGGGATCGGTCGGGCGGCGGACTGGTTCGCGGCGACGATATTGGCCGGTCGGATGGTGCATGTGTTCGCGTCGGGGCACAGCCGGATCATGGTCGAGGAGATGTGGCCGAGGTATGGGAGTTTTCCGGGGTTCAACCCGATCGTGGAGTTGTCGTTGACGTTCCACAATTTGGTGGTGGGGGCGAACGGTCAGCGGCAGGCGATGTTTTTGGAGAATGTGAGCGGGTTGGCCGAGCGGATCGCGCGGAACTTCGCGATGAGCGATGTGGACACGGCGTTGGTGATCAGTTCGAGCGGGTGCAACGTGGTGCCGACCGAGATGGCCGAGGAGTTTCGCAAGCGGGGGATCAAGGTGGTGGGGATCGTGAGCAAGGCCCACAGCGACAAGAGCGAGAGCAAGCGGGGTGACGGTCGGAAGTTGCAGGATTTTTGCGATTTGGTGCTGGACACGGGGGCGCCGGTTGGAGATGCGATGGTGAAGATCGAGGGTTTGGCGACGCCGGTGGCGCCGGGCTCGACGGTGGGGGGGTGTTTGCTGATCAACGCGATCAAGGCGGAGGTGGCGGACCGGCTGACGAAGGCGGGCCGGCCGCCGAAGGTGCTGTCCGGGGCGTCGGTGGTGGGGGCGGGGAAGGCCAAGGAGCTGTTCGAGGGGGCGTATGATGAGCATGCCCATCGGTTGGCGAGGCTGTATCAAGTAGTTGGCAGTTGACAGTTGGCAGTTGACAGGAGGAAGGAAGATGAAGCTGGGTGCTTTCGATGGGGTGTTGGGGGCTTGGGAGAATGAGGTGTTTGAGGGTGGGGATGGGTG
>JBBSAF010000445.1:0-1867 GCA_038252525.1 Tepidisphaerales bacterium | reverse complement strand
GGCGAAGGGGGTGGGGGCGGGTGTCGAGGCGAAGGCGGCGGGGGGGGCGGCGGGGGCGTTGGTGTGGTGGTGCGATGGGGTGTGCGGGGCGGGGAAGGCGGCCCTGGGGCAGTTGGGTCGGGAGCGGGAGGTGCGGGGGATCGGCGTTGCGGCGGAGGCGAAGCGGACGGGGGAGGCGGTGGTCCGAGTCGAGGGGGAATTGAAGGCTGGGGCGGGGGGGACCGGGGGGGCGGTGGGGGCGGTGATGCTGGTGGGATGTGCGGGGGTGGCGACGGTGCTGGCGAATCGACGGTCGGGGATTCGGGCGATTGTGGGGACGAGTTTGGAGTCGGTCGAGGCGGGATTGATGCTGGCGGGAGCGACCGTGCAGATCATGGAATACCCGCGGATGAATTTTTCGCAGATGCGGAATTTACTGGGGCGGTTCGCGCGGGGGGCGGGACGGAATCCGCCGGTGGATGAAGTGGCGGCGGCGCTGGGAGAGCAGGGGTGATGGGGGCGGGGAAGATGATGGCCGGGGCAATGTTGAGGGCGCGAGAGAAGCTGGTGGGGGCGGGACGGAATCCGCGGGGAGATGTGGTGGATGCGGGACGATATTTGTGTGTGGATGCGGTGACGAGGGGATGGGAGAGAGAAGGGCTGATGCGGATCGGGAAGGTGATGGGACGGGTGACGTTGACCCAGCCGTATGAAACGCTGGTGGGGGGGCGGTTTTTGCTGGTGGCGGTGCTGGATCGGTTCGCGCTGAAGGGCGGGGTGGGCAAGACGAACGAAGTGGTGGTGGTGTACGACCACCTGGGGGCGGGGGATGGCGAGGTGATCGCGTTTACGGAGAGCCGGGAGGCGACGATGCCGTTTTATCCGGAGAAGCGCGTGCCGATCGATGCGTATAACGCGGCGATTTTGGATCGGGTGACGATCGAGTTCGAGTTGGCATAGCAGGCCAGGCAAGATGGAGCGCCGGACCAATAGGTTCGCGGTGAAAAGATTATGGCATATATAGCAAAGACAAGCGGGAATGGTTCGGCGGGTACTCGGGTGTCGGAGTGGAAGTTGAAGGAGCAGATGTGCGACATCGGTCGGCGGATCTGGCTGAAGGGTTTTTGCGCGGGGAATGAGGGGAATCACTCGTATCGGATCGGCGAGGACCGGGTGCTGTGTACGCCGTCGCTGATCAGCAAGGGGAATTTGAAGCCCGAGGATATTTGCCTGGTGGACATGGAAGGCAAGCAGTTGGCGGGCAAGCGCAAGCGGACGAGCGAGATTCTGCTGCACCTGGCGATCTATAAAGAGCGTGAGGATGTAAAAGCGGTGATTCACAGTCATCCGCCGCATGCGACGGCGTTCGCGGTGGCGGGGGTGGAGCTGCCGACGTGCATCCATCCGGAGGCGGAGGTGTTTTTGGGGCCGGTGAAGACGGCGAAGTACGTGACGCCGGGGGACACACGGCTGGGGGAGTCGATCAAGCCGTTTATCAAGGATTCGAACACGATTCTGCTGGGTAACCACGGGGTGGTGTGTTACGGGGGGGACTTGGAGGATGCATATTACAAGCTGGAGATCGTGGATGCGTATGCGCGGATTCTGATCTTGACCAAGCAGCTTGGTAGCGTTCGGCCGCTGGATACGGGTGAGATGACCGAGCTGTTGCAGTTGAAAAACAAGTTTGGGATGAGCGATCCGCGGCTGTTGGCGGGGTTGGATAAGCTGACGTGTTCGGGGAGCGATTTTCTATCGCGGGTGAGCGCGGATGTGGCGACGAAGGGCCGGATGCAGACGGCCAGCGGGATGGCGCCGTCGCCGGGGACGGCGGCGGAGGGGACGTGCGGATGCCCGGGCGGGTCGGGGGGGCTGGGGGGGCTGGGGG
>JBBSAF010000444.1:0-1873 GCA_038252525.1 Tepidisphaerales bacterium | reverse complement strand
CGTCACCTTCCCCGTCGATAACGTCCTCCCGTTCTCCGCGTTCAACGCCGCCAGATTCTCGATCCGCTCCGGCGTCACCGCCACCTGGCTCTCCAGCGGCCTCTGGTTCCGGTTGCTGTACGCCATGATCCCGATCACCGTGAACATGCTCGCCAGCCCCGCGATCGTCCCCACCACCGCCATCGTGAGCTTCGTGGCCTCCGACCCGCGCAACTCCGGCACGTGCTGTTCGCTCATGGGTGTCCTCCCGTCGCCGGATGCGCCGCCGCCGTCGCCGGGGCGTCGTCATCGTCGTCGTCGTCCTCGTCATCCCCCTGACCATGATGCCCCGCCGCCAAAGCCTCGCCCAGTCGCGGGTCGTGGATCGGCAGCGCCGGCGCCTTCAACATCGCCCGGTATGTGGCCCATCCGCATACCCCCCCCACCGCCAGCAGCGCCGACGCATCCATCCACAACCCACCCAGTGGCAAATGATGCGGATGCCCCACCGGCATCACCATCCACCACAGATCCAGCCAGTGCATCGCCAGCGCCAAAATCCCCAGCGCCACCCACACCCGCGCGCTGCGCTTGGCCGACGCCGGCATCATCACCACGAACGGCGCCACGAACATCCCCAGTGGCATCGCCACGCTCACCATCCACCAGGCCGAGTCGAACGGCGCCTCGGTTCCCGTCCAACGGTGCAGGAACCACACCGTCTCCTCGGGGATGTTGCCATACCAGACCAGGAAATATTGGCTGAACGCGATGTATCCCCAGAACACCACGAACGCCCACCACAACTTCCCCAAATCGTGCCGCACATCCCCCCCCACCAATCCCGCCAGCGGCCTTTTTTCCAGCGCCAACATCATCAGCGCCAACACCGCCAACGCCGTCACCACCCCCCCCGCGAAGTGATACACCCCGAAGATCGTGCTGAACCAGTGATAATCCAGCGACATGATCCAATCGAACCCCGCGAACGTCAGCGTCACCCCGTACAGGATCAGCCCCGGGGCGCTCCACTTCCGCATCGAAACCGACAACCGCGGATCGCGCGTCACATCCTGCCGCAGCGACCTGCCGCGCATCACCCTCGCCAGCCACAGCCACACCGCGAAATAAATCGCCTGCCGAATGAAAAAAAATGAAAGGTTCAGGTACGGCCGCTTCGCCGCCAACAGTTCATCGTGCGGATGATCCCCCACCCAGTTGAACAGCTTCCCCGACGCCGCCCCGATCGCCACCGGCGCGAACCACAGCACCAGCCACGGCAGCGCCGCCAGCGTTTGTTCCGCCGGCCGACGGATCACCGCCGACCACCCCGAATCGGTCACATGATGCAGCAGCACGAAAAACAGCATCCCCAGCACGATCGTCGCCCCCCACACATACGCCGTCAGATACGCCTCGAAGAACCGCCGCGCATCCACCACCCACGCCCCCGCGCATCCCAACGCCCCCAAGACGGCCAACGCCGCGAAAACCGCCCCCGCCTTCCCCGGCCGGACTGTCGCCACCTGCGGATTGATGTCGATTCGCGCTGTCGGATGATTCATTGCAGTCCCTCCCCAACCGCCGCCCCCAACGCCCCATTCGTTCCCCCTGTCGCCCCCGCCGCTCCGCCTTCCATCTTCGGCGCCGTCGCCGGGCTTGTCGTCCCCCCGGCCCCGCCGCCCGTCTTGGGCGCCGCGGCCGGGCTTGTTGTCGCCCCCGCCGCCCCATCCGTCTTCGGCGCCGTGGCCGGGCTTGCGGGCATCGCCGCCGCTCCCCATCCCACCCCCGCCACCTGCAGCGCCCTCACAAACGCCCCCACCGCCCCCCGCTCCCGCCACCCGATCTTGTACCGGTACGACCCCAACAGCCCCGTGCCCGCGGTGGTCACCGG
>JBBSAF010000443.1:0-1951 GCA_038252525.1 Tepidisphaerales bacterium | reverse complement strand
GAAGCGCACGGGCGGCGCGCACGGGCGGCGCGCAAGGACGGCGCGCACGGGCGGCGCGCACGGGTGAAGCGGACGGCGGCGCGGACGGGGAAAGCGGCGAGGGATGCAGTCGGTTTCGGGGGGCGGTCATCGAGCGGCGCCGGTTCCGCTTGTGTGGGCCTTGCCCCGGCGGTGCGCAAAATGCCGGGGGAACGTCGTTTTTGCTAATAAATGTACCTGTCCCCTTTATATAAAGGGGACTGGTACCTTTATTCGCAAAACAACTCCCATCCTGCGATTTCGCGCGAATGGCGGGGATTCATGCTTTCATTGTTTCGGCCAGAGACACCCAACGCCGACGGTGTTTCGTCGCAGTCCCCGCGCTCAGCATTCCCCCAGCAGTCCCGCCCATACCGCCACGATCCGATCGAGCGAATACTCCCGCTCGACCTTCGCCCGACCGGCCGCGCCCATCGCCGAACGCAATTGGGCATCCCCCGCCAATCGCGCGATCGCTTCGGCCCACGCGGCGTCGTCGTCGGCCAGGAAACCCGTCACCCCCTCGTCCACGATCGCCGCGTTGGCGCCCACCCCCGACGCCACCACCGGCAGCCCCGCCGCCATGTATTGCACGATCTTGAACCCGCATTTGCCCAACGTCCACCGATCCTCCGGCGTCGGCGCGATGCCGATCATCCCCCCCGCCAACGCCGCCCCCTCGCCCGCTTCGCTCCATCGCACGAACTCCACCGGAATGCCGGCCGGGTCGAGGCTCTCGTCGGCGATGATCCGCAATGACAAATCCCTCACGCGTCCGCCCGCCAGCTCCAGCGCCCTCAAACGCTCGCGCACATATCCGAGCGTCGATTTGGATCCGATCCACACCAGCACGGGGCGGTCGTCGGGCCGGTGTCGCCGCACCGGATAATGACTCGGCTCCACCCCCGTCGGCACAACCGTCACCGGGCACCCCAGCCCCGCGAACCGACCGGCCAGATGGTCGTTGCCGGCCACCACATGATGCACGATGCCCGCGGTGGCCTCGAATCGTCGGCGGGTTCGCCACCGGGTCATGGCCCCGACGGGGCGTTGGTGTTCCATCACCGCATCGTCGATGTCATAAAAAATCCGACGCCCGTAGGTCCGCAGCAGCCGGGCGTCGGCCGGGTCCAGCAGCTTGCGTTGCAGGATGACCGCATCGTACTTCGCGGCGGTTTTGAGCAGTTTCCGTCGGGCGAGCACCCCCTTGGGCCGAACCTGCACGTCCAGCTTGAACCCCCGCGCGCGGAGCGGCCCGACGATCGCCCCGATCCGCAGCCGGAACGCCGCCTGTTGAAGATTGTTGGTGATGACCAAAACCCGACGCATGGCCGCATCTTCCCCCGCCGGTGGCGGGCGGGCAACCCCGCATCTCACGGGAGTCGGGCGCGGAAACAGGGGACGTGGCTGTTTTTGCGTGGGGGCAAAAAGGGGACGCGAACGGACCGCCATGGCGCAGGCGCGCCGGGAAGACAACGGGAATCCGGGCATGGAGGCGAGGTGGGAAAAGCGGGGCCGGCGGGAAAGCGCGGGGAATGAATCATGGCCCGTATTCAGGTCGCCGATCCGCAAGCACAATTGGATTATGACCCCTTTTTCGGACCCGGGGCGGGGGAAGATAAGACGCGGGACCGCAAAACTCCCCGGCGGGTGGCGGGGATCATTGCCTTGTGAGGGAAACAGGAAAAAGGGTCATAATCCTTTATCCCCTTCCTGATACCGAGCCTGGTACATCCATGCTGCGAATGGCGAAAATGGCTTATGACCCTTTTATCCCCCCCCCGTTGGCGCGACACGCGTCCTCCCGCGACGATGGGTGGTGTTGTTGTTCCCTCACCCCTCACCCACGGGAGGTCACGGATGGCCCTGTCGATTTGTTCCGGAAACAGGAAAAAGGGTCATAAGCCTTTATCCCCTTCCTGATACCGAGCCT
>JBBSAF010000442.1:0-1955 GCA_038252525.1 Tepidisphaerales bacterium | reverse complement strand
GGATCGGATGGTCATGGTGTTTGGAGTCCTCCTGGGTTCCCCGAAACATTGTACCGGCCTCGGGCGCCCGGCGTTGCACGAATCCCTCCGCTCCCGGTCGTGGCTGGCGGAAGACACGCTCCAGTCGCCCGACGACCGGCGGTGCGGGCGGTTTCCGCTTCATCACGGTCGCGGCTCGTGGAAGGCACGGTCCAAGCCGCATCGAGCGTCGGGTGGCGCGGGGCGCCGATGATTCGACGGGGCGGGGTCCGAAAGGTTCCCGCCCCCCTACCGCCGGGGACCGCCCTCGGGACGACCGAGCAAAAGTTCGCCGAGTCGGGCGTTGAGCTGCTCTTGGGTTTCGGTGACGCCGCGCATGGTGTCGAAGGCGTCGGCGGCCTGGTTGAGCAGGTCGGCGCGCTTGGTTTCGGGACTGACGACGCGGGCGAGATAGTGGTCGCTGACGGCCTTGCCCGGTCCGGTGAGATCGTTGGTGTCGATCGCCTGGATCCACCATTCGAGGATGGTTCCGACCGGGGGGGACGGGGAGAGTTGGGTGAGATCCCATTGGTATCGTCCGCGCTGGCTCTTGGGCGTGCCGGTCATTTCCATGACGATGGTTTCGGCGCCGGGATCATCCTGTGTCTCGGCGGCGGCGATGGCCTGGATCTCGGCGCGGCGGGCCTCGACCACGCGGAGGGCGGCGCGGGCCTTGGCCTGGGTGGAGAAGACGCGGTCGGTGGGGATGATCTGGCGGCTGAAGCGGTCGCTCTCCCAGCGCAAATGAGCCTCGGAGTTCGCGCCGCCGCGGTTGGTGAGTTCGACGACAACCTTGTACGCCTTGGCGGCATCGAGGGGCATGACGCCGCTCTCCTCGTGCATGCCGTCGTTCCAGTTTTCGATGATGCGCTGGTCGTCGATGAAGACGCGGATGCCGTCGTCGCTGATGGTGTGGAAGGTGTAGACGCCGGCGTATTGGGGAACGAGCCAGCCGGTCCAGCGGGCCGAGAATCGCTCGGGGTAGCCGGGGACCGGTCGGGCGCCGGCCTTCCATTCGTTGTCGATCGTCGGGACGACGGCGTCGGTGGATTTGCCGTTCAGATCGGGGGTTTCAAACCATGTCACCGACCAGCCGTCGCCGCCGACGGGGGCGTTTTCGAAGGCGACGACGTGGAGGGCCTTGATCTCGCCGGTCGTGCGGTAAAGCTGGGTGGCGGGGATGATTTCGCGCGCCTGCGAATCGCTCATCCACCACAGGCGGGCCGAGGCGGCGCCGTTGTGTTCGGCCATCTCGACCTTGATGCTGTATTTCACGTTGGCTTCCAGGGGGAGGGTGGCAGTGTAGTCGGCGTCGGCTTTTCCGGGAAAATGGTCGAAGAGCAGTTGGCCGTTGACCCAAAGGCGGCAGTCGTCGTCGGCGCGCATGATGAAGGAGTAAACCTCGCTGTAACGCGGCTGGACCTGGCCTTCCCAGCGGACGGAGAAGTTGTCGGCGCCGATGCCGGGGGCGGGGGCTCCGCCGCCCCAATCGAAGTCGATGCCGGGGTCGATTCGGCGCACGGGTTGGCCGGTGAAGTCACCGGCGGGAAAATAGGTGGCGCTCAGACCGTCGCCGTTGCCATCGGGGGGTTCGGACGGGCCGGCGGCGGTGTCGGCGACGCGGATTTTGTATCGCAGGGCGAGTCGTCCGAGGGCGAAGTCGTCGGTGGCGTCGAAGCCGATGTTCAGGGTCGCGCGTTGGGTGACGAGCTCCTCGCGCCGGGCGGGATATGTCACCTTGACCTCCGGGGGCTTGTCGGGGGTCATTTGCACGCGGTAGACCACGGGGTTGATCGAGCGCAGGCCGTTGTCATCGACGAGGTTGATCGAGAATCCGGTGGTGTCGGGCGGGGGGACGAAACCCTCCTTGCCGTCGAGCGAGACCGACAGTTTCGAGGGGTCGTCGACCATGGCCAGCAGCGGGATGTCGGTTTCCG
>JBBSAF010000441.1:0-1965 GCA_038252525.1 Tepidisphaerales bacterium | reverse complement strand
TTGGGGGCCTGCGGCGGGGCTTGTCCGGGTTTGGGCCCCCGGGGCAGTCCACCCCGGGGCCGCACACGTGGGCCCCACCACGCGGGGGGGGGAGGTGGCGGCGCCGGAGGGGTTCAGGGCGTACACGAAGCTGTCCAATGAGGAGCAGGCGGCGGTGTGGGGGCCGGACGCGAGCGGGGCGGGGACGCTGACCGAGCCGCGACAGTTCAATTTGATGTTGGGGACGGACATCGGGGCGGTGGACCCGATCCGGGCGTATTTGAGGCCGGAGACGGCGCAGGGGATATTCCTGAACCACAAGAACGTGCTGGACACGACTCGGGTGAAGATGCCGTTCGGGGTGGCGCAGATCGGCAAGAGCTTCCGCAACGAGGTGACGCCGCGGAACTTTATTTTCCGGTCGCGGGAGTTCGAGCAGATGGAGATGGAGTGGTTCTGCGCCCCGGATGATTCGCTCAAGTGGTACGAGTTCTGGCGGGCCGAGCGAATGCGGTGGTGGGAGTCGCTGGGGGTCAAGAAGGAGAACCTGCGGTACCGGGACCACGAGGCCGATGAGTTGAGCCACTATTCCAAGGCGACGGTGGACATCGAGTATCGGTATCCATTCACGGCGCCGGAGTTCGGGGAGCTTGAGGGGATCGCGCACCGGGGGTCGTTCGATTTGACGGCGCACCAGACGCACTCGGGGGCGAAGCTGGAGTATTTCGATCAGGAGCGCAACGAGCGGTACATGCCGAACGTGATCGAACCGGCGTCGGGGCTGACGCGTGCGGTGCTGGTGCTGTTGTGCGAGGCGTACAGCGAGGATCCGACGCGGCCGAGCGGCGTGGTGATGCGGTTCGATCCGACGATGGCGCCGGTGAAGGTGGGGATTTTCCCGCTGGTGAACAAGGAGGGGATGCCGGAGATCGCCGAGAAGCTGTATTTGGACCTGCGTCGGCGATACACGTGCGAGTACGACGCCAAGCAGTCGATCGGCAAGCGGTATGCCCGGATGGACGAGATCGGGACGCCGTATTGCGTGACGGTGGACGGGCAGACGTTGACGGATCAAACCGTCACGTTGCGGCATCGGGACAGCGGCGTGCAGGAGCGGATCGGGCTGGATGGGGTGAGGGCGTTTTTGGCCGAAAAATTGGGCGATTGATGGCGGCGCGGGGACGCCACGGTGGATCGGGCGAACATGTCGTCGCAACTGGACATCCTGGCGCTGGAGCCGTTTTATGGCGGCGGGCGCCGGCACATGCTCGAGACGCTGATCCGGTGCAGCCGGCATCGGTGGACGCTGCTGAAGCTGCCCCCGCGGCGGATGGAACGACGGTTGGTGGCGGCGGCGGCGTGGTTCGGGGAACAAATCTCGCGGCACGGGGCGGGGCGGGTGGATGTGCTGTTCACCAGCGAGGCGATGAGCCTGTCGGAGCTGTTCCGCAATGTGCCGAAGTTGGCGCACAAACCCTCGGTGGTTTATTTCCATGACAACCAGCTGCCCGCGGCGACTACGCGGCGGGAGTCGCCGCTGGATCTGGTGAACCTGACGACGGCGACGGCGGCCAACGAGATCTGGTTCAATTCGCTGTTCCATTTGCGGACTTTTTTGGCCAAGGCGTCGGCGCTGGTGGCGCGGCACACGGAGCTGGCTTCGCGGAGTCCGATGCCGGAACTGGCGGCCAAGGCGCATCTGCTTCGGCCGCCGATGGATCTGTCGGCGGCGCACGATGCGAAGTTGGATGGGGTGCAACGGAACAAGCGGCTGCTGTTCATCGACACGCGGGATGCGGATGCAGGGCTGCTGAACGCGGCGCTGGGGACGATCAAACGTCGGGGGCAGGCATTCGAGCTGGTGACGGTGGGGCCGGTCGACGAGCTGTCGGGCGATTTCGCGCGACGGGCGGTTGCGGAGACCGATTTCGCGGGGCAGGTGCGGGCGTATCGGGAGGCGGGGGTGTATTTGTCGGCCAAGCCGGG
>JBBSAF010000440.1:0-1967 GCA_038252525.1 Tepidisphaerales bacterium | reverse complement strand
ATGCTCGCTCAGCCGGGGCGGCTAAGCTACATGGGCGGCTAAGCTACGGATGCCCGCTCAGCCGGGGCGGCTAAGCTACATGGGCGGCTAAGCTACGGACGCTCGCTCAGCCGGGGCGGCCAAGTACGGATGCGGGGGGTCATGGGGGTGTTTGGGCGGGGCGGGGGCGGGGGGTATCATCGGGGGGATGATGGATCAAACCGATGACGTCGCGGGAGTTCTGGGGTCGGCGGTACGGGTGCTCATCACCACGCATGTTCGGCCGGACGGGGATGCGTTGGGGTCGGCGGCGGCGCTGGCGATGGGGTTGGCCGGGCGGGGGGTGGAAATCGAGGTGCTGCTGCTGTCGCACCTGCCGAGCAAGTATGCCTTCATCTTCAACGATCACGGGATCGTTCACCACGACGCCGAGGCGGGTTGGCCGGCGGGGCTGGATTTGGGTCGGTTCGATGTGTTGGCGGTGGTGGACACGGGAACGTGGGCGCAGTTGCCGGGGCTGCGGGAGCGGCTGGACGGCTTCGCGGGGAAAAAGGTCGTGGTCGATCATCATTTGACACAGGAGGATTGGGCGGATGTGAAATGGGTGGACACCGCCGCGGCGGCCGCGGGAGAGATCGTGGCCGAATTGCTGGCGAAGTTGGGTGTGGGGATTGACGGGTCGATGGCGACAGCGCTGTATCTGGCGATCGCGTCGGACACCGGGTGGTTCCAATTCTCGAACACGAGTCCGCGGACGCTGCGGCTGGCGGCGGATTTGATGGAACGGGGGGTGGACACCGATCGGCTGTATCAACTGCTGTATCAAAACGAGCGGGCCGAGCGGGTGGTGCTGCAGGCGCGGGCGCTGGGGTCGTTGGAATTGCTGTGCGACAACCGGCTGGCGGTCATGGTGATCCGGCAGGCGGATTTCCAGGCGACGGGGGCGAAGGCGCCGGACACGGAGAATCTGATCAACATTCCGCTGCAGATCGCGACGGTGGAGGTATCGGTGTTGGTGACCGAGGCGACGGATTTCGGGCCGACGCGGGTGTCACTGCGGAGCAAGGGAGGCGTGGACGTGGCGCGTTTCGCCGAAGGCTTCGGCGGCGGTGGCCACGCCCGTGCGTCGGGGCTGAAGATCGAAGACACGGTGGACGGGGCGCGGGACAAGGTGGTGGCGGCGATGGAGAGGAAGTTGGGAGTGGGTTGTAAGTTGTAGGTTGTAGGTTGTAAGTGGGGAATGAGGGATTGCCGGAGTGGAGGTGGAGGGCGCTCCAGTTGTCTTCTCGGCCTACTTTCCTTCCGCCTACCGCCTACTGTTCACGGTTGTGCGTCCAAACCAATGACCAATGACCAATGACCGATGACTCCCTACGCCGACCATGGACCCTCTGATCAATTTCGTTCTTGACGAAGGGGCGGCCCCGATAGCACACTCGGCCATTTATGGAATCCAACAATCGTGCGGGCGAGGTCGGGACGGGGGGGCGCGAGAACTGGGGGACGCGCCTGGGGGTGATCCTGGCGGTGATGGGCAGCGCGGTGGGGCTGGGCAACTTCCTGCGGTTTCCGGGATTGGCCGCCAAATACGAGGGCGGCGCGTTCATGATCCCGTATTTCGTGGCGCTGCTGGTGCTGGGGCTGCCGCTGGCGTGGCTGGAATGGGCGCTGGGGCGATACGGGGGGCGGCACGGGTTCAACTCCACGCCGGGGATTTACCGGAAGATATGGAAGAACAAGGCCGCGCCGTACGCCGGGGCCTTGGCGATCTTCATCCCGGTGGTCATCTACATGTACTACGTCATCATCGAGGCGTGGTGCCTGGGGTATGCGTGGTACATGCTCAGCGGGGCGCTGAACATGGGGAAGATCGACCAGTCGAGATATGGCGAGTTCTTCGCGTCGTTCACCGGGCTGAGGGCCAACGGGCTGGGCTTCGAGGGGGGCGGGGGTTTCGTCAGCGTGCTGGTGCTGATCTGCTTTTTCCT
>JBBSAF010000439.1:0-2004 GCA_038252525.1 Tepidisphaerales bacterium | reverse complement strand
TCGTGGATATCGACGCCGGTGAACAACATCTTGCCGGTTTCGGCCACGACCACCTCGGTCGGCACCGGCGGCGCCTGGCGATACAACTCGGCCCCGTAATAGCCCAGGATGGCGAACGACCCCACGACCACCACGATCAGGGCGATCCACAATTTCGTGTAGCGCATTGAACCCACTCCGCTTGAGCCTCGCCGTCAACCGACGGACCGGAAAGCGCCCATCCTGCTATATCTGGATAAACTTGTCAAGATTCAACGCATGCCGGGAAATAGCCCCCGTGCCAACGCGCTGAATCCTGGAATCACCCCAAAATCGGCAACTGCGACCTGTCAATCGAGGTGGCCAACGACCCCAACCGTGGAATCCCGGAATCACCCCAAAATCGGCAACTGCGACCGCACGGAATCGCCGTCGTCTTCCAATCCCGGCGCCGTACCGATCGTCGTCTTGTCGGTTCGGGCGACGGAGCGAATCGGCGGATCGGGTTGCGGCGCCAAGTCCGGGCTGTCGGCGCCGTCGTGACGCCGCAACACACGGTAATACTGGTCGCGCTGGGCCGGAACCCAACCGGCATCGCGGATCAACCGGCAAATCTCCCGGGCGTTGAGCTTGAACGTCGTCCCCGCGGCGCTGACGACGTTCTCCTCCATCATGACGCTGCCCATGTCGTTGGCCCCGAAAAACAGCGCCAACTGCCCGATCTTCGGACCCATCGTCACCCAACTGCTTTGCAAACTCGCGAAGTTGTCCAAGTGCAGCCGCGCGATCGCCAGCATCCGCAGGTATTCATCGGCCCCCGCCATCCGCACCACCCGACCGCGCAGGATGTCCTCGTTTTGCGATTCGTCAAACGCCCCCTGAACCTCCTCATCCCACTCCCTGGCCCGGCCCAGCGGCGTGTTCTCGCGCTGGAATGGCCAGTGGATGAAGGCGGTGTACCTTCCGACCGAATCGCCCGTCCGCGACGCCGGATCGAACGGCGATCGCGCGAACACCTCCGGGTGGACCGACTTCACGCGCCGCACCGCCTCGTCATCGCCGCGACCCAACGCCAACGCGTAATCCTGCATGTCGCGCAGCCACGACAGGTGGGCGATGCGCTCCGACACGAACTCGATGTGCCCGATCAGCATCGTCGCCGAGGTGTTCATCCCCTCCTCGTGCGCGATCCGCATGATCCGCAGCCAGTCGGCCCCCGTGCATTTGCCCAGCCCGATCCGTCGGCGAACCCGCGGCGCGAATATCTCCCCCCCGCCGCCGGGGATCGTGTGCAACCCCGCCGCCTTGAACCGACGGATGATCTCGCGGGCGTCCAGCCCGAAAAACCGCTCGAACTCCACGAACTCCGGCGGCGAGAACGCATGGACATGCACCGTCGGGAATGCCTGGCGGATGTGCCGCAGCAAGTTCTCGTAATATTCGATGGGCAGCTCGGGGTTCATTCCCCCTTGCATCAGCACCTGCGTCCCGCCGATGGAAACCAATTCGGCGATCTTGGCATCGATGGCGCCGTGGTCGAGGGTGTAGGCGTCGGCCTCCCCGGCATCGCGCCGGAACGCGCAGAACGTGCAGCGGGCGCTGCAGACGTTGGTGTAATTGATGTTGCGGTCGATGACGTAGGTGCGATGGTCCTCGGGATGCAGTCGGTTGGCGGCCGTCAGCGCCCATCGCCCCAGATCGTGCAAGGAGGCATGGGTGTGCAGCTCCATCGCCTGGGCATCCGTCAGCCGGGCGGCGCCGGCGACCACGGCGTCGATGTCGAACGAAAGTCGGCTCATTGACGGAAGTTTAGGCCAACGCCCCCCGGTTCGGAAGAATCCCGCTCGGTTTCAGACGAATTGAAAACGGCTCCGATGCGCGGCGTTCAGGACCCCGTTGTCATACACAAGTCCGCTGCCACCGGCGGCAGTCCCCGCGACACAGTCCCCCGTCGCGGGGCCGCCTCGGCCCCGTCCGGGGAGAACCACCGGGCGAAGGTGGGTTTGGAAGTTATGAAAACCCCCG
>JBBSAF010000438.1:0-2012 GCA_038252525.1 Tepidisphaerales bacterium | reverse complement strand
CATGGCGAATGCGGGCATCGGGTAGCGCGCGGCGGCGGCGTCTTTATCCCCGCCGCAAGGCCGCCCGCCACCGCCGCATCCGGCATTGGGACGCGCGAGGCGGCCGAAGGGTGTGCTGGAACTGCACGTGCGCCGTTTGCGCCGCATCCCGCGCCGGGGGGCGTGCGGCGGCGTATGCGGCGAAGGAGGGGGGGCGGGGGAAGCCTCGGCGGGAAAAATGGCGGGCCATGAAGTTGATCGGCGCGGCCGGCGGGGTGGAGCGGGGGTGAGCAGCCTCGTTGTGATACACAAGTCACCGACCCACCGCCGTCGTTCCCACGTCGCGGGGGCGCCTCGCCCTCGCTTGCCTAATCCAACCTGATGAGGATGGCGCTCAACGGGGGTTTTCACAACCTCCAAACCCGTCTTCGCCCGGTGGTTCCCTTCCGGACGAGGCCGGGGCGGAGATCGCGACGCGGGAACTGCGGCCGGCGGCGACGGACTTATGCATGACAACGAGGCGGGAGGCGGCGGTGGCCCGTCGGGGGAGGGTCCGGGGGTCGGTGGAATGTCGCATCCGCGGGGTCCGGTGATGGGATTTCGGGGTGTCGCGGGGTCGCCGCCGTGTTGCATTTGCCCGCGTTCCGATGAGAATCACGGACTTCGCGGTCGGATGAGCCGGCCCATTGTACCCCAAACCCGAGGATTGAATCATGGCGGAGAAGAGCGTTTCGACCGATTCGCTGGCGATGGACAGCGGCAAGAAGGCTTACAAAGGTCCCAAACTGCGCATCGCGGTGGTGGGTTGCGGCGGCATCGCCCAGACCCACATGGACGCCTACAAGAACATGCCCGAGGTCGAGGTGGTAGCCGGTGTCGACATTCTGCCCGAGCGTCTGAAAACCTTCGAGAAAAAGTGGGGCGTCCAGAAGCTCTACAAGGACTGGAAGGACATGCTGCGGGAGATCAAGCCCGACGCGGTTGACGTTTGCACCCCCAACGGCGTGCACGCCCCGGCGGTGATCGACGCGGCCAATGCCGGTTGCCACACGATGACCGAAAAGCCGATGGCGATGAATCCCGACGAGGGTCGGGCGATGATCGCGGCGGCCAAGAAGGCCAAGAAGAAGCTGGCCGTCGGGTTCCAGTATCGGTATCACCCCCACACCGAGGCGATGGTGAGGGCGCGTGAGGAGGGGATGTTCGGGAACATCATGTTCACCCGCATCCAGGCGCTGCGTCGGCGCGGCATCCCCAACTGGGGCGTGTTCGGGCAGAAGAAGCTCCAGGGCGGCGGGCCGATGATCGACATCGGCGTGCACGTCATCGAGATGAGCCACTATGTGATGGGTTCGCCGCGTCCGGTGGCGGCGACGGGCAACACCTGGACGTATTTGGGCAACAAGAAGTCCAACATCCAGTCGGGTTGGCCGAACTGGGATCACAAGACCTACACGGTCGAGGACATGGCGATCGGGCACATCCGCTTCGACAACGGCGCGATCATGCACATCGAGGCGATGTTCGCGGGGCACATCGAGAAGGATGTGTGGAACTTCCAGCTCGTGGGCGACAAGGGCGGGGCCACGTGGGATCCGTTCATGATCTTCCACGACAAGGCCGGAATGATGATGAACTCGACGTCGAGCTTCATGCCGCGGGCGGACTTCGGCTTTCTGTTCGAGAAGAAACTCCAGAACTGGGTGGACGCCTGTCTGAAGGGCACGGAGATGCGGGCGCCGGGCGAGGCGGGTCTGGACGTGCAGAAGATCCTCAGCGGCGTTTACCAGTCGGCCGAGAACGGCGGCAAGGAAGTGCCGATCGAGTGAGCGGCGATTGGTTTGGTCGCAAGAACCAGCGAGGCCCGGCCGGGAACGGTCGGGCCTTTTTTTTCGGCGGCGCGATCGGTTTATTGTGAGCGGCGAACAAGAGGAAGCGGGATTTTCGCGGTGGCGCCCAGCGCTCCCTTACGTTCGCGGGTCGTTGGAAAGCGGGGGGGCGGGCGGGTGGTGTTGGTCATGCCCGCCGTTCCT
>JBBSAF010000437.1:0-2024 GCA_038252525.1 Tepidisphaerales bacterium | reverse complement strand
GAGAAAGGGATTTGATCGCGCTCGCCAAACCGAAATCGCCGGAATTGGGAAGCCGGCCCCGGTCCAGATGCCGCGCCTTGAAAAGGCTTGGGGGCAATCCACAAGGGTCATAAGCCTCTCTCCCCTGATGACCGCGGATCCGGGGTCATTCATGCTGTGATGGGCAAAAATGGCTTATGACCCTTTTAGCCCACCCATTTTATTCTCCATATGCTCTCTGTGACCTCTGCGGCCTCTGTGGCCAAAAGAGCGGAACCTCGTCCGTCCGCGACCGGCCTTGACCGCGTCCGAAGGGTCGGGACAGAGCGGCTTATGGCCCTTGTAGCCCTCCCTCGATGCCTGCATGTCCCTTTATTCGGGGAGTGGGCGTTCTTTACGCCCGCGGGGGGCGGCGGTAACTTGGCGGGTCTATGAACGATGCCGCTTATCAGCAGTGCATACGCCCCTCGTGCGCCGCGACGTTTGATGTCGCCGAGTCGAAGGTCGCCTGCCCGCATTGCGGGAACTTGCTGGAAATCCGCTACGATTGGGCCAAGCTCAACGTCCCCGAGAGCCTGTCGTTTTTCGAGAAGCGTTGGAACACCAAGGGCTTGGACGCCGCGGGGGCGCTCGATTTCTCGGGGGTGTGGCGATTCCGCGAATTGCTGCCGTTTTATCACGCCGAAGCGGACATCGTCACCATCGGCGAAGGTCGGACGCTGCTGCAAACGGCCGACCTGTTGGCCAAACAAATGAACCTGCCGGCCGGCTCGTTGCAACTGCAATATGAGGGACTGAACCCCTCGGGCAGTTTCAAGGACAACGGCATGACCGCCGCGTTCACCCACGCCCGCATGGTCGGGGCACGCCGGGTGGCGTGCGCCTCGACCGGCAACACCAGCGCGAGCTTGGCGCTGTTCGCCAGCTTGGCCGAGCTTCAGGGAATTGTGTTCATCGGGTCGGGCAAGATCAGCTTCGGCAAATTGTCGCAGGCACTGGATTACGGCGCCCTGACGCTGCAAATCCAGGGGGACTTCGACGCCTGTCTGCGGCGAATCCGACAGATCGCCACCGAGATGCCGGAATTGGGCATCTATCTGATGAACAGCGTCAACCCGTTCCGTCTGGAAGGGCAAAAGTCGATCATGTATCGCATCCTCGAGGCCCGTGGGTGGTCGCCGCCGGACTGGATCATCGTGCCCGGCGGCAACCTGGGGAATTGCTCGGCGTTCGGCAAGGCGTTCATGGAGCTGCGGGAGCTGGGGCTGATCGACAAAATCCCCCGCCTGGCGGTCATCAACGCCAGCGGCGCCAACACGCTGAATGTGCTGTGGAACGAAAAGAAGCTGCGGTGGAACGACGGGAACTTCGACGCCGAGTTGATCGCGGTCCACTCGAAGTGGATGGACGACAACCACATCCACGCCCACACCATCGCCAGCGCCATCGAGATCAATCGCCCGGTGAATCTGCCCAAGGCGCTGCGGGCATTGGACGTCATGAACGGCGTGGTGCGGCAGGTGGACGACGAGGAGATTCTCGAACACCGGGCGATGGTCGCCCGCTGGGGTTTCGGCTGCGAACCGGCCAGCGCCGCGAGCGTCGCGGGATTGCGCCGGCTGGTGGACGAGGGGGTGATCGCGCCCGGCGAATCGGTGGTGTGCATCCTCACCGGCCACGAGTTGAAGGATCCCAACGCGACGGTGAAATACCACACCGGCATCGACACCAAGGCCGCCCAGGAGACCGCCCCGCGCAGCGAGCCGCACGGCAAACTGTCCAACCGTCCGGTGGCGGTGGAAGACAACCTGGAGGCGATCCTGGCGGCGTTGGGTTGAGAGGGAGGGGGGTAATGCGAGTTGCCTATCGCGGGTGCGCCTCGGTCTCGGCGTCACCCCCATTTTTTAGTCTCCCATGGGGCCATGCGGCCTGTTTTCATGTCGCGGGGGCGCCTCGCCCCCGCCGGGCGGCGAGACCGGGTGATGTCGGGTTTGGAAGATGGTAAACCGCCCAACGTTCGCTGCGGTGATTTGGGAAGGCCGATG
>JBBSAF010000436.1:0-2031 GCA_038252525.1 Tepidisphaerales bacterium | reverse complement strand
TTGGGCGCGGGATTGAGCGGCGGCGGCGGCGAGGCTGGGTTGGCCGTGGACGGTCGGCTCATAGGTGCGAACGGTGCCTTCGTCGGTGACATTGGCGGCGGCGAAGACGGGGTCGATGATGGGGGGTGCGAAGGGGCCGAACTTGCCGTCGGGACCGGCGAGGGCGGCGTAGATGACGGGGATGTTGACCTCGGCCATGCGTTCGGCCATGAGGTCGTCGTCGGGCGTTTCCTTGCCATAGCGGCTGCGTTCGGTGAACAGCAGGTCGAAGGCGACGGCGCGGGCGCCACCGGCCTGGGCGAAGCGGGCGATGTCGGCCCAGTATTCGCGGGGCCAAGGCCAGCCGAAGCCGAGTTTTTCGTTGACTTCGGTGAGGCTTTTCTGATCGACGGCGACGATGACCACGTCGGCGGCGCGCTCGCGCTCGATGGGGCGTTGGTGGTAGAGCCAATCATAGAGGACGTTGTCGAGGCGTTGGATGGGCTGGCGGACCAGGGGAACGATGCGCAGGCCGAACGCCAAGGCGACGGCGGCGAGGGCGATGGCGGCGGCGGGGAGGAGCTTGCCAGGGCGACGGCGGGGAGTGGATGGTTCGGGCTGGGCCATGGGATTGAAGTGTACGAGGGGGGAATGGGGGCGTCACGAGGATGGCGAAAGACACAAGGTGATCGAAGGTTTTCCGAGGTCTTGAAGAATCATTCGGGGGGGGGAAAGCGGGGGCGAGGCGCCACGTTGTTATACATCAGTCCCCCACGCCTGCGGCGGTTCCCATGTCGCGGGGGCGCCTCGGCCGCGCCTTTCCAAACAAATCGACTATGCCGGCGCTCAACGGCGGTTTTCACGACCTCCAAACCCGCCTTCGCCCGGTGATGCCCCCCCGGACGGGGCCGAGGCGGCCCCGCGACGGAAGGCAGGGTTCCTTATGTTGACGGCATTGGGCGAGGCGCCCCCGCGACATGAATGCGTCGCTGGCGCGAGTAAGCCGGGGGCGAACCGTCCTCGCCACCGCCCGACCGATCGGTCGTCGGAGCGAGGGAAGTCACGGCGCGGGGTGGGCGCGATCGAAGGCGGCGAGGAGGTCGGCGTGGAGACGGCGCCAGCGGGGGTCGTCGGGGTGCATGGCGGGGTCGCGGAGGGAGTGGCCGCCGAATCGGCCGCGAAGTTGACGGACGATTTCGGGGGTGGCGGGGAATCCGGGGGCGAAGGCGGCGATGGCGCGGGCGGCGATGCGGTCGTGGGTGGCGAGCTGTTCGGCTTTGCGGGTCTGGCTGATGCCGGCGCGGAGTCGGTATCGCAGCAGCGGTTCGGGGAGGTTGGCGCCGCGGGAGACGGCGAGGAGGCGGACCCAGAGGTCGTAGTCCTGGGCCGTGGGGCAGGATTCATCGTAGCGGAGGGCATGATCGCGGAGGACCGACGTTCGCAGCATCATCGTGGGATGGGCGAAGGGATTGCCGAGAAGGGCCTTGCGGCGGATGGAACGATCGTCGGGGATGGCGGGGGCGTCGGCGACGAACGCGCCGGATTCGTCGATGATCGCGCGCCCGGTTCCCAACAAACCGATGTCGGGGCGGGCACGGAGGAACGTTAGTTGTCGTTCCAGACGGTTCGGTTCGGCGATGTCATCGGCATCCATGCGGGCGACGAACTCGGTGTCGATCAGATCCAGGCCGCGATTGAGGGAGCGGGTGAGGCCGAGGTTGGCGCCGTTGACGATGAGCCGGATGCGGCGGTCGGGGATGGCGCCGATGAGCTCGCCCGAGCCGTCGGTGGCGGCCGCCGTCGTCGGATCGCGCGCGGCGCCGGTGTCGAGACGACGGATGTCAGCCAATTTCTCAAGCAGTTCGAGATGACCCGCGACATGATGCGCGCGGTCGGGGGGATGGGAATGATGGGGAAGCTGAAGATGATGAAGAGCCTGATGTCAGGCGGTGTCGGGGCCTTGGGCGCGGGATTGAGCGGCGGCGGTGGGCCGCTTTTGAAGACCAAGCGTTCAGGCTTCATGGAAAAGAAGGATCGGAATAAGAAGAAAAG
>JBBSAF010000435.1:0-2049 GCA_038252525.1 Tepidisphaerales bacterium | reverse complement strand
CACCTACATGCGCGAGCCTGTCGAGAAGCTCATCGCCCCCGGCGCCGACGAGAAACCCACCGTCGCGGAGGTCGAACAGCGATACATCTCCGTCCCCACCTGGGACAAGTACCGCATGTTGCGGGCCTTGCTCCAGCGCGAAAAGCCCGAGCTGGCCATCGTCTTCTGCCGAACCAAGCACGGCGCCATGAAGGTCGCCAAACGCCTGCACACCGACGGCTACGAGTGCCGCGAGATCCACGGCAACCTCGCCCAGAACAAACGCGACCGCGTCATGAAGAGCTTCCGCGGCGGCAAGTTCGACGTCCTCGTCGCCACCGACCTCGCCAGCCGAGGCATCGACGTGGCCCACATCAGCCACATCATCAACTACGACATCCCCGAGGACCCCGAGGTCTATGTCCACCGCGTCGGCCGCACCGCCCGCATGGGCGAGGCCGGCAAGGCGTTCACCCTCGTCACCCCCGAGCAGGGCTATGAGCTGACCCGCGTCGAGAACCTCATCAACATGCTCATCCCCCAGGACACCGTCGAGGACTTCAAGGTCTCCCCGCCCCCCAACGATTGGGTGATGGACCTCTCCGCCGTCGCCCCCAATCCCGCCCCCGAAGCCTCGGCCAAGCCCCAACCGTCCAAGGCGCCCGGCAGGCCCCTCACCATCGGCAGCAAAATCCCCCGCCGGCGCAGACGAAGGTAGGCGGGAGGAAAGTAGGCGGAGGGGAAGTAGGCGGTAGGCGGAACACACGGAACAAATCCGGTTCCTTCCGCCTTCCGCCTACTCTCCTTCTGCCTTCCGCCTACCGCCCACAGCCCCGTACAGATATACGAGGCTTGCCAGCACCACCATCCACCCGATCCCCGGCAGGGTTCCGTCGAACCATTGGCGCACCTCCGGCGCGGTGCGCGGGTTGGTGTTCAGCATGGTGTGGAACGTCATGAGGAACGCCAACGCCGACATCAGTCCCCACATCAGCGTCATCCCCAATCCCGTCACCGCCGCGAGCGCCGCCAACGCCGACGCCCACAACAAATAGCGCTCGTGCATCTGCGGCAACAGTGCGAACGCCAATACCCACGGCGCCACCACCGCCACCAAAAACCGGCTGTCGTTCCGCCGCGCGTGCATCGCCGCCCCGATCCCGCACAGCGTCATGAGGATGAAAAAACCCGTCTTGAGCAGGTTGCGAATGAGAATGTCCGTCGGCTCATCCGGCCAAATCCACAAGGCATGCGCCGGCATCTGGAACGCCACATCCGCCCAGTCCCACCCGTATTGACGCCCAAGAATCGCCGGCAAGTTGCTCGTCGTCCCCATCGCCATGGTGCGATAGTGCCGCTGGGGGAACTCGAACCCCACCCGGTACCATGAGTCGCTGGAGTCGAACCGCATCGCCGCCAACACGATCGCCGACGCCGCGATCACCCCCACCCATCCCACCAGCCCCCGATGCCGAAGCACCCATGGCCCGGCCACGATCACCGTCGCCAGCGCCAAACCCCACCCCATCGACCCCCGTTGCCCCGCGCCCATCCACGGCCAGACCGCCAATCCGGTCGCCACCGCCGCCACCGCGATGAAAACCCATTTCGGCCACCGTCTCGCCCGATTCCAATACCACGGCGCCACCAGCGCCACCGCCGCCATCACCCCTGCCAAAAACCAATACGCCTCCGCGGACCGCACCAGCCACGGCCAAACGACGATCGCGCCGCCCAGCACGAATCCCGCCGCCAATCGCGGCAGCGCCCCCCATCGCCCCTGCATGATCGGCCAGATCACCAGCACCGGCGCCGCGAACAGAATCTGCCCCTTGAACATCGCCCCCAGCCCGATCAGGATCCCCGCCGGCAGCCAGAAGCCCGGCGACGCCAGCGCCACCGCCCAGATATAGAACGGCAGCACCCACACATCCCACTGCGGCCAGGCGTGGGCATTGAGCACCACCACCGGATTGAGCCACAGCAGCGCCGCGGCGAACATCGCCCCCCACGCCGCCCGCCAAGGATGAGGCACCTCTCGCGCCCATCGCGGCGCCGGCGGCGGATCGT
>JBBSAF010000434.1:0-2050 GCA_038252525.1 Tepidisphaerales bacterium | reverse complement strand
GATGGCGATCCTCCAAAAGAAGGCGCGGCTGCGCGGGTTGACCCTGCCCGACGATGTGGTGTGCTACGTCGCGGCCAAGGTCGAGACCAACTCGCGGGAGCTCGAGGGCGCCATCACCAAAATCCAGGGGCTGGGGATGCTCAATGGCGGGCTGATCGACCTGGATGTCGCCAAGGCGGCCCTCGGCGATGCCGCCGGCCCCGAACAGCGCCGAGTGACCATTCAACACATCCTCGATTCGGTGACGGGGTACTACAACGTGCGGCTGGGGGACTTGCAGAGCAAGAAACGGCACAAGTCGATCGCCTTCCCCCGGCAGGTGTGCATGTTCCTGGCGCGGCGGCACACGCGATACTCGCTGGAGGAGATCGGCGGCTATTTCGGCGGGCGCGACCACACCACCGTGATCCACGCCGTCCGCACCGTCGAGCGTTTCGTGGGCGAAAGCCCCGACATCGCCTCGCAGGTCGCCCAGATCGAATCGCGCCTCGGCGGCTGACCCGGCCCCGCGTACAACTTACAACCTACAACTTACAACCATTTCTCCTCCCCCCCCCCCGGAGCGGCCATGATCGGCGCGGTGTTGCAAGCGGATATCGAGGAGCTGATCGCCGCCAAGAACTGGGGCGAGCTGCGCGAGGCGTTCAGCGAGCTCGACCCGCCGGATGTCGCGGAATTGTTGATCGACGTGCCCCCGGAGGATGAGGGGGTCATTTTCCGCATGTTGCCGCGCGAGCAGGCGGCGGCGGTCTTCTCCTATCTGCCCCTCGACCGCCAGGAGGAGCTGGTCCACTCGCTGTCCAACCAGCAGGTCCAGGCGATCCTCAACGAGATGACCCCCGACGACCGCACGCGGTTGCTCGAGGAGTTGCCCGCCGAGGTCACGCGCAAACTGCTCGAGACGCTGTCGCCCGAGGAGCTCAAAAGCGCCCGCAAGCTCTTGTGATACCCCGAGGGATCGGCCGGTCGCTACATGACGCCGGAATACGTGTCGGTCCGGGCGGACCTGACCGCGGCCCAGGCCTTGGCGCACATCCGCACCCACGGGCGGGGCATGGAGACGCTGAGCGTGGTGTTCATCGTCGATCAATCGGGGATCCTGCTCCAGGATTGCCGATTGGGGTCGATCGTGATGGCCGATCCGCAAACGCCGATCGCCGAGATCGATCCGCGTCCGATGGTGGCGGTGGGGGCGACCGACACCGGCGAGGAGGTGGTGGCGGCGTTCGAGCGCTACGACCGGGTGGCGCTGCCGGTGATCGACTCCAACGGGCACATGCTCGGGATCATCACCGTGGACGATGTGCTGGAGTTCGCGCAGCGGAAGGCGACGGCCGAGATGCAGCGGCTCGGCGGCTCCGAGGCGTTGGACGCGCCGTACCTGGAGGTGGGATTCGGGTCGATGGTCCGCAAGCGCGGGGGGTGGCTGGCGGCGCTGTTCCTGGGGGAAATGCTGACGGCGACGGCGATGGGGCATTTCGAGTCGGAGATCGAACGGGCCGCGGTGGTGGCGCTGTTCGTGCCGCTCATCATCTCATCGGGCGGCAACTCGGGATCGCAGGCGACCAGTCTCATCATCCGCTCGCTGGCATTGCGGGAATTGAAGTTGCGCGACTGGCTGCGGGTGTTCGGGCGCGAGATCGCCTCGGGGCTGACATTGGGGTTCTTCCTGGGCGCCGTCGGATTCGTCCGCATCGTGCTGTGGTATTGGTTGGGGTGGCACGGCTACTCCGGGCATCCTTACCTCATGGCCATCACCGTCTGGTTGAGCCTGATCGGCGTGGTGGCGTTCGGAACCACCGCCGGAAGCATGTTGCCATTCATCCTCCGTAAGTTCGGCTTCGACCCCGCCACCGCGTCGGCCCCTTTCGTGGCGACATTGGTGGACGTGACGGGACTGTGCATCTATTTCTATGTGGCAATGATGATTGTGCGGGGGACGATGTTGTGCGGAGGCAGTTGTGCGGAGGCGGTTGTCAGTTGTCGGTTGTCAGTTGCCAGGGGGGAGGGGGGAAGGTTGTAAGTTCTAGGTTGTACGTTGTAAGTGGGG
>JBBSAF010000433.1:0-2058 GCA_038252525.1 Tepidisphaerales bacterium | reverse complement strand
TCGCCAGCACCACCGCCTCGTATCGTCCCTCGGCCCGCTTGCGCAATCGCGTGTCCACGTTCCCCCGGATCGACTCGATCACCAAATCCGGCCGCAACGCCGCCAACTGGCACCGCCGCCGCAAACTCCCCGTCCCCACCCGCGCCCCGCGCGGCAACTTCCCGATCGCCACCGCCCCATCGGCCACCAGCACATCGCGTGGATCCTCGCGCGCCGGAATCGACGCGATCGTCAAATCCCCCTGCGGCGCCAGTGGCATCGTCACCGGCACATCCTTCATCGAATGCACCGCGAAATCGACGGTCCCGTCGAGCAGCGCCATCTCGATCTCCCTGGTGAACAGCCCCTTGCCCCCCAACTCATGCAGCGGCCGGTCGGTCACCTGGTCCCCGGTGGTTTTGATGATCGTCAGCTCCACCGCCAGCCCCGGATGCCGCTTCTCCAGCGCGTCGGCCACCCACTGCGATTGCAGCCGCGACAACAGCGACCCCCGCGCCCCCAACCTCAACACCCTGTCCAGCTTCCCTTTGCTCATATCGATCCCGATTCTCACGCCAGCCCCGACCAAAACAACCCCCGCCGCTTCATCCCCCGTGGCGTCCCACCCCCGCTCAGCCGCGCGGGCGGCGCCGAAGCATTGCCGTCCCCCCGCTCCCAGCAGTGACCGAAGACGACCGCCTTCCATCCCCCGTGGCGTCCCGCCCCCGCTCTGCCGCTTCATGGGCGTTTTTTTGTCGCGGGGCCGCCCCGGCCCCGCCATTTCATGTCGTGCATCAACCCAATCCCTTCGCAACGTCCACTCAAAACCCCCGCACCACACCCTACCTCCTCCCTCTCAACCCCCACCACACCATCGCCCCGTACCCCCACAGCACCCCGCACCCGATCACATACGCCGCCACCGTATACTCGTTCATGCCGCGCCTCCGATCGTCAGGTTCGGCCGATCCCCCAGCGGCGCCGCCTCCATCACGGGCCGATTCGCCCGCCATTTCCGGTTCAACCGATACCGCGCCGTGATCAGCCCCCCCGCGAGCAGCGTCACCGGGATGAAGAACATCCCCAGCGTCAATTTCATTGGCGCCGCCAGTTCGATGCTCGACGGGTGGATGTCCGGCATCAGCCGCGCCGACAGGTACACCAGCGGCACATCCAAAAACGCCACGATCCCGTACACCGCCGCCACCACCGCCCGACGATGCCCCGACTCGATGCTCGACCGCACCACCAGGTACGCCACATACAACAGGAACAGCGCCAAACTGAACGTCAATCGCGGCGACCACGTCCACCACGCCCCCCACGCCCCCCGCGCCCACAGCATTCCCGTCAGCAGCACCACCGCGCAGAACACCGCCGCCACCCGCGCCGCCGCGTCGGCCAGATCATCCCACCAGGCATTTCGCGTCCACAGGTATCCGATGCTCGCCACGAACACGACCAGACACGCCAGGAAGGTGTTCACCGCCACCGGCAGATGCAGGTAGAAAATCCGCTGGATTTCCCCCATCGTTTCCTCCTCCGGCGCATATACCCATGCCATCGCCACCGCCCCGGCGAACGCCGCCGCCGTCAATAGCCAGAATGTCGCCGCGATCGCGCGCTTCATGATGCCATCCTACGGTTCGAGGACCACGTCGAACACCACCCAGCTCACCACCAGGAAAATCGCGTCGAACGCCACCAATATCCCCAGCCCCGACGCGCCAGGCGCCACGCCGTCGCGAAACAGCCGCAGCAGCATCTGCGTCGACACGATCACCAGCGGCAGCGCGATCGGGAAGACCATCATCGCCAACAGCCCCCCCGCCAGCCGCGTCGAGCTCACCAGCGCCGCGAACAGCGTCCCCACCGCCGCGAACCCCACGATCCCCAGCCCCATGATCGCCACGAACGTCCCCGGCGCCGCCGACAGATCGAATCCGAAAAACAAGATCCCCGCCGGCGTCACCACCCCCGCCGTCACGAACACCAGCGCCAAATTGCTCACCAACTTCGATACATAAATCACCCCCCGGTCCATCGGCGCCAGCAGCAATCCCGCCAGCGCCTCGTCAT
>JBBSAF010000432.1:0-2067 GCA_038252525.1 Tepidisphaerales bacterium | reverse complement strand
GGGGGGGCGCGGCCCCCCCGCGACGGGGGGATGGGGCATTTCCCCGATGCGGGGGAGTTCAAGCGGAGTGACGTGATGCGAACAATGCGTTGGCGAATCGGTACGGGGCTGCTGTTATGCGTGGCGGGACCCTTGTTGTCGTCGGTTGCGATGGCCCAGGCGCCGGCCATCGCGCCGGGGTCGGTCGAGGCCGACGCTGCGTTTCGGGACGCCGTGGACGTGGGCCGGCTGCGGACGCTGGTGGTTCAACATGCCCAGGTGCTCAAGACGCTGGACACGTTCTCGCGGCAGATGATGTCGGAGATTTATGGACAATCTTCGGTGCCGGGGGAGGATGCGGTGTTTTCGATGCTGGATATGACGTTCCGGCCGGAGAAATACCGCGCGGCGAATGTCATCAAGATCAAGAACGCGCCATTGCGCCAGGAGTTCGCGGAAATCGAGGGATTGGATGTCGGGGAGCGGGCGCGGATCAAGGAGGAGGGTCGTGTGTCGCTGGCGCTGCTGCTGAGGCCGGATGTTCAGGCGTTTTTGCAAAAGGCGCAATCGACGGCGGTGTTCAAGGCGCGGGCGATCAATGAATTGGTGAACGCCGCGTCGGATTTGCAGGAGATGGGGCGGTTCGACATGCCGCTGCTGCGGCTGATTCCGCCGGCGACGGGAAACACGCGGGCCGATGCGTGGCACAACTTCGCAGAGGCGATGGGGACGGCGCCGGGGTTCGCGTCGGCGATGGGGATGCCGGGCGGGCATGGGTCGGCCGGCGGGCATGGCACGGGATCGGTCGGGGAACTGCCGGGGTATTCGACGGAACAGAAAAAGGAGCTCGGCCAGGCGCTGGGGGCGCTGGTGCTGTTGCGCGATGGGTGGCGGGCGGGGGATGCGGCGGCGGTGAACGCGCATATCGCGGCGATGGCGAAGTCGCTGCCTGCAATCCATCCGGCGGTCTATCCGTCCAAGACCAAGCGGACGGTGGAGGTCGTTTACAACCGGCTGGCGAAGATGACGGTGCCGGGGGCGATCCTGTATTTCGTGGCGTTCGTCCTGTTCCTGCTGTCGGCGCGGTCGGGAGTGTCTTCGCTGCGGGTGTGGGGACTGCGGTTTTTGGTGTTGGGGTTCATCGTCCACACGCTGGGGATCGCGGTTCGGTGGTGGCTGGTGCAGACCTCGGCGGGGGGATGGTTCGACGGGATTCCGATCAAGAACCAGTTCGAGTCGGTGCTGTTCAGCGCGTGGTTCGGGTGCGCGGTGGGGCTGGGGTTGGAGCTATGGCGCAGCCGGGGGATTTTCGGGGCGGCGGCGGGATTCGTGGGGTGGATGTCGCTGATCGCCATCTTCGTCACGCCGTATGTGGCCGGTCGGGAGATCGGCGGGGAGATCGGCCAAGTCAGCGGCGTGCTGATGAGCTATTGGCTGTATATCCATGTGACGGTGGTGACGGCGAGCTATGCGCTGATCGGAATGGGATTTTTGCTCAGTGCGTGGTGGCTGTGGGTCTATTTTTCGGAGTACCGGACGGTTCGGCGGATTCCGGCGCGGCAGTTGAGCGCCGATGCGGCGGATTTCGGGGCGCCGATGCCCGACGGCGGCGGGACGGCGGCGTTGTCGGCGGGGGGGATGTTGGCGCGGGTGCTGTTTTTGCGTCGGGCCGAGGCGCCGGTGACGGTGAATCGGTCGGAGTCGGCGGTCCAAAATCGCAATCAGCGTTTTTTGGCGACGCTCGATGCGTGCAATCTGGTGGTGTTGCAGTTGGCGTTTTGGCTCTTGGGGGTGGGGATCGTGCTGGGGGCGGTGTGGGCCGACGAGTCGTGGGGGAGGCCGTGGGGATGGGATCCGAAGGAGACGTTCGCGCTGGTGACGTGGATCGTGTATTTGGTGGTGGTGCATGTGCGGGTGGCGACCAAGGACAAGGCGTGGTGGACGGCGGTGCTGAGCATGGTGGGATTCGGGGTGATGCTGTTCAACTGGATCGGAGTGAACTTTTTCCTGGTGGGGTTGCATAGTTATGCGTGAGGGGGGGAGGAAGTTGAGAGTTGTGGGTTGCGAGTTGCGAGTGAATACGGGGGG
>JBBSAF010000431.1:0-2123 GCA_038252525.1 Tepidisphaerales bacterium | reverse complement strand
TCGCCGCGGATGGTGAACCGGTTGGGGGAGAGGGCGGTCTTGCCGTCGCGGGCGTAGTCGACCCAGTGCAGCTCGGTGACGGTGACGCCATCGACGGTTTTCTGGTCGGTCACGAGGACATCGGCGACGCGCCGTTCGGCGCCGAGGCGCTCGACGATCCGATTGAGCTGGGCCTTCTCCTCCTCGAGTCGGCTGATGGTTCGGCCGGCGGCGTAGTGGTCGCGGTAGACGACGATGCCGACGGCGCCGACGGCGACGAGGAGGGCCAGAGAGACGATTTTCAGGATTTGGCCGAACATGGTGGAGCAGTTGGCAGTGGGCAGAAAGCGGGTTCTACGCAAAGGGCACGCCACGCGGGGAGGTCTGTTTTCGTGGCGGGGGCGTTTTGCCCGCATTTTGAGGACGGGGCCGAGGCGGCCCCGCGACATTGAGAGGCCGGAGGGATAGGCCCCCCGCCACGGGGGGGACGGGGTTTCCCGCCACGGCGAACTCCAACGGTTTTATCGGTCGCAGAGGGGACGGGGGATTGGATTTTCGCGCTCGCGAGTCATTTGGCGGCGGGCGCGGGCATGGCGGAGGGGCGGGTGAGGTCGGCATTGGACCAGATTTTGCGCAGGGTGGGTTCGTCGGCGGGGAGAATGACGATCTTGGAATCCTTGTTCTCGCTGCCGAGGTATTCACCGTCGATGGACATGTAGTGCCACGTGGGGGAGCCTTCCAGGCCGATGCGGTCGCGGATGGGGATGACGGTTTGCTTTTTACCGGCCCAACCCATGTCGCGGGCGGGTTCGACATCGACGTAGCGGGCCATGATCTCGTGTTGGTCGCTGACCCAGACGGCGAAGAGGTAGCCTTTGGGTTCACCGAGGGGAAGCAATTTCGGCAGCATCTGGCCGACGGCCTGGGGGATGTAAAAGACCGGCAGGTCGCGCTTGACAGGGGGGTGGGCGGCGGATTTGGCGATGTAGGTGACTTCGAGGGTATATGAGTCGTGTTTGCGGACGGGAGGTTGGCCGGCGTCGTCGGGCGTGCCGCCGCGAAGGGTGGGATCGAGAACCCGTTCGGTGGCGACGTTGCTGACGCCGAACTCGGTGGTGTAGTCCTGTTTTCCGTCGCGCTCGACGACGACGGCGTTGGTCCAGACCTCGTGGCGACGGTCGAGGGTCGTGCCCAGCCAGGATTCGGCGTCGACGCGGACGCCGGATTCCGGGGTGGTGCGCGAGCGCAGGCCGATCATGATGCCGTCGGGACGGTCCTTGTCGGGTTCCTCGACGATGTAGGTGTAGCCGATGTCCTTGCCATCGCGCATCAGCCGCAGCCATTGCTGGGGGACCATGGCGGCCTTGATTCGGTCGGGGGTCCAATTGACGAAAAGCGAACGGGTGCGGTAGAGGCGCTCGTCCTGGTCGCGTTTGATCTCGGCGCGGTCGAGGATCTTCACCGTGTCGATCATTTTGCGAAAGACCTCGACGGCGCGTCGTTCGGCGGGGTCGTCGCCTGATTTGGGGTCGCGGGCGCCGGGGGAGATCATCGTGAAGGTGTAGTGGATGCGGTCGTTGGACTGGAAGATCGCCTGCTGGCTGAGCTTGGGGGTGGCGCCGACGGCGTAGCGCAGGGTGAGCAGCCCGGCCTCGGTCCGGCCGACGGTGACGAAGTTCTTGCGAAGCACATCGGCGCCGGGCTGTTGGCGCTTGAAGCGGTCGAGGGTGAGGTCGAGCATTCCCGGTCGGGTCTGGCCGTTGGGGTCTCGGTATTCGCGCAGGGGAATGGCGTCCTGGAGCTGGGTGCGGGTGACGGTCATCATCCAACTGGCTTCTTCGTTGACGTACTGGACGATCTCGTCGGGAACCGGGCGGCGGATGAGTTTCCCGCCGGCGGGGGGACGGAATGTGATGCCGGCGGCGTCGCTGGAGAAAATCGGGCCGAGCGGATCGGCCGAGTCGGGCTTGTCGGCGAGGAGGGGCAGGTCGGACGGCGCGGTGGCGTCTTGGGCCGACGCGATGGGCGCGGCGGTGAGCGTGAGCAAACCCAGGATCGTCAGTCGGGCGATGCGGATCATGGAACCTCGTGGTTGGGCGTTCATGGATGCGGGTTGGCGCCGGGTCCGCCGACCGACAGGGACT
>JBBSAF010000430.1:0-2128 GCA_038252525.1 Tepidisphaerales bacterium | reverse complement strand
CAGAACCGGTTCCTGTATTTCATCGGGTACTATGATTTGGCGTCGCGGTAGGACAAAGTCGGATGAAGATGGACTTGGGGCGATCCGAAAGGGTCGCCCTTTTTCGTGGCGGTGCCAAGGCAATGGGCAAAGAGGGCAAAGGGGCAAAGAGCGCAAAGAGAGAGGAGCAACGCAGAGGGAAAAGCGGGGCGGATCCGGCGCAAGCAAGTTCGGCGCGCGAGGCGCGGTTTTCACAACCTTTAAACCCGCTTTCGTCCGGTGATGCGCCCCCGACGGGCCGAGGCGGCCCCGCGACATGGAAATGCGCTCGGAACGCGGAGAACGCGGAGACGGCCCCGCCACCAGAATGCCGCGGGGCCGGAATCCCTTTTATTGATCTCCGTTCCTTCTTGGCCTCTTTGCAATCTTTGGAATCTTTGCGCTCTCCGCGCCCGGACGTGGCTTTTAAGGGAGATCAAATATCAAAGTACATGCAGAACTCATACGGATGCGGTCGGACACGGATGGCATCGACCTCGTTCTCGCGCTTGTATTTGATCCAGTAGTGGATCACATCGGCGGTGAAGACATCGCCGTTGAGCAGGAAATCGTGGTCGTTCTCCAGTTCATCCAAGGCGTTCTCCAGGCTCGACGGGGCCGAGCCGATCCGCTCGTATTCCTCGGGGGTCAGGTGGTAGATGTCCTTGTCCACCGGATCGCCGGGGTGGATCTTGTTCTCGATGCCGTCGACGGCGGCCATCATCATCGCGCTGAACGCCAGGTAGGGATTGCACGAGCTGTCGGGGCAGCGGAACTCCAGGCGCTTGGTCTTGGGGTTCTCGCTATACATGGGGATGCGGATGGCGGCCGAGCGGTTGCGGCTGGAGTAGACGAGGTTGACCGGCGCCTCGTAGCCGGGCACCAGTCGCTTATAGCTGTTGGTCGTGGGGTTGGTGAAGGCGCACAGGGCCTTGGCATGCTTGAGAATGCCGCCGATGGCGAAAAGGCCCATCTCCGACAGCCCGGCGTATTTGTTGCCGGCGAAAAGGGGCTTGTCCCCCTTCCACAGCGAGAAATGCACGTGCATGCCGCTGCCGTTGTCCTGGAACAGGGGCTTGGGCATGAAGGTCGCAGTCTTGCCGTGTCGGGCGGCGACGTTCTTCACCACATACTTGTACATCATGACGCTGTCGGCCATGGTCATGAGGTCTTGGAAGCGCATGTCGATTTCGCATTGGCCGCCGGTGGCGACCTCGTGGTGGTGGGCCTCGACGGGGATGCCCAGCTCCATGAGGGTGGCGACCATCTCGCTGCGGATGGATTGGAGGGTGTCCATCGGGGGGGTGGGGAAATATCCCTCCTTCAGGCGGACCTTGTAGCCGAGGTTGGTCGGGTCCTCGTCGCCGCGTCCCCAAATGCCCTCGCGGCTTCCGACGAAGTGCTTGGAGAAGTTGATCCCCTGGTCATAGAACACCTGGTCGAAGACGAAAAACTCGAGTTCCGGCCCGAAATAGGCCTGGTCGGCGATCTTGCTCTTGCGGATATACTCGGAGGCCTTGCGGGCGATGGAGCGGGGATCGCGGCTGTATTCCTTCTTGGTGATCGGGTCGCGCACATCGCAGATCAGCGACAGCGTGGTGTGCATGAGGAACGGATCGAGCTTGGCGGTGGCGGCGATGGGGACCAGAAGCATGTCCGATTCGTTGATCGCCTGCCAGCCGCGGATCGACGAGCCGTCGAAGCCGAAGCCGTGGTCGAAGCTCTCGGCGGTGAGCTCGGTCAGCGGCAGGGTGGTGTGCTGCCAGAGGCCGGGGAAATCCATGAATCGCAGGTCCACGAACTGGACCTTCTTTTCCTTGCACAGCTTCAGCACATCTTGTGGCGTCATGAGCGAACTCCCTTGCGCGATGCGACGACCCGGCGCGGCCGGGGGGGCCGATGGGGCGGCGGTGGTCGGGGTGATGTTAATCGGGTCGGAGGGGGGCGTCAAAGCGGCATCGGGCGTATTGGCATCGGGCGTATCGGGCGGCATCGGGCGGGATTCGGCGCGGCGGCGGTGGCCGCATCATCGCTCGGAGGGATCGCGGCGCCAGCGGCGCAGGAGCAGGGGATCGGTGAGATCGAAATGCAGGGGCGTCACGGCGATGTG
>JBBSAF010000429.1:0-2139 GCA_038252525.1 Tepidisphaerales bacterium | reverse complement strand
TGGTTCCGGGTCAGTGGTGTTGGCGTGGCGAAGGGGCCAATGGCAAAGGACAAATGACAAATGACAAATGACAAATCCATCATTGGTGTTCGGGGTGGGGATCGTTATCGTATGCGGGCTTATGCTATCGGGATTGGGCGATTTGACGATGCGGGGACGGCTGGTGATGGGGCATTGGCTGGGACGGGTGGGGTTCGGGGAGGACAAGTTCCTCCTGATCCTGGCGTTCATCATCGGCGGGCTGGCGGGGGCGGCGGCGGTGGGGTTCCATGAATTGATCGTGCTGATCCGCGCGGAACTGTACGAGCGGCCGAACCCGCGGAAGTTGTACGGGCCGTGGATCGGGCTGCTGGTGCTGATTCCGGCGGCGGGCGGGTTGGCGGTGGGGATATTGACCAATTATGTCATCAAGCTGCGCGAGGGGCACGGGCTGATCGACGTGTTGGAGAGCGTGTCGCGGAGCAGCGGGGTGATCGACCCGCGGGTGGCGTTCGAGCGGATCTTGACCAGCGCGATCACGATCGGGACGGGGGGATCGGCGGGGGCGGAAGGCCCGATCGTGCAGATCGGGGCGGGGATCGCGTCGGGGGTGGGACAACTATTCCGGGTGGCGCGGCAGCACATGCCGGTGTTGATCGGATGCGGGGCGGCGGCGGGGATCAGCGCGATCTTCAACTCGCCGATCGGGGGGGTGCTGTTCGCGTTGGAGGTGGTGCTGCGGGATTTTTCGATCCGCACATTCACGCCGGTGGTGGTGGCGTCGGTCATCAGCAACTTCGCCACGCAGACGATCTTCCGGCAACTGTTGGGGCACGAATACGGGGCGATCTTCACGTTGCCCAAGTCATTGGCGCCGCTGGACTTCCGGTTCGGGCAGTTGGGATATTACCTGCTGCTGGGGATGTTGTGCGGGCTGCACGGGGTGCTGGTGACGAGGATGATGCTGTTCTCGGAGCATTGGTTCGCCAAGTGGAAGTTCTGGCGGGCGGGCAAGCCGGCGGTGGGCGGGGCGCTGCTGGGGGTGATCGGGGTGGTGTATGTGATGCTGTTCGGGTGGGGGATGGGGCGCGACAAGTTCATCGCGGTGTCGCATTACGCGATGCCGGCGTTCTTCGGGGATGGTTACGGGGCGGTGACGCCAATGCTGGGCCCGGACTTTTATGTCCAGGGGGTGACGGCGATGGCGCTGCTGGGGATTTTGGCGTTCATCGCGGTGGCGAAGATCGTGGGGACGTGCCTGACGCTGGGGAGCGGCGGGGCCGGGGGGATCATCGCGCCGTCGCTGTTCCTTGGGGCGCTGACGGGGGCGATGCTGGGGCTGTTGCTGCAGGCGATGGGGTTGTCGCACGGGCTGGGGCCGCACGCCTACGCGCTGGTGGGGATGGGGGCGGTGCTGGCGGCGGTGGTGCACGCGCCCTTGGCGGCGATCCTCATCACGTTCGAGGTGACGCGGGATTACCAGATCATCCTGCCGTCGATGCTGGCGTGCATCATCGCCACGAGCGTGGCCCAGGTGATCTTCCGCGATTCGATCTACACCGCGGCCCTGCGGCAGCGCGGGGTGCGGCTGGGGAACGCGGCGGATTTGACGCTGTTGCAGCGGTTGAGCGTCGAGCAGGTGGATCTGGAGCCGGCGACGGTGGTGCGGGACTTCGATCCGTTCCAGCGGGTGCTGGATTTGACGGCGGAGACGGGAGCGACGGACTTCGTGGTGCTGGACCGCAAGGGGCTTTACATCGGGATGGTGACGGCCGAGGACATCCGTTCGGCCTTGCTCGAGCGCGACGCGGTTCCGCTGCTGACGGTGAGCGAGCTCATGCGGCTGAATGTGCCGGTGGTGCGGAACACCGATCCGCTGGCACTGGTGCTGGACACCTTCGCGCGCTATGAGCTGAGTCGATTGCCGGTGACGCTGCGGCGGAACGACGCGAAGGTGATCGGACTCATCAGCCGGGCGGCGCTGATGCGGCGGTATCAGAAGGGACTCAATGAGGGGGTGTAGGGAGCGGAGGGCAGAAGGCGGAAGGCGGTAGGCGGTAGGCGGTTGGCGGTAGGCGGTAGGCGGTAGGCGGTAGGCGGAGAAGAGGGGAGGGAGAGGGGATGGGATGCGGATTGTCGCGGTGATGTTGTTGGGAATGG
>JBBSAF010000428.1:0-2145 GCA_038252525.1 Tepidisphaerales bacterium | reverse complement strand
GATTTGAGGACCGAATCGTCGACGATGAGGTCGGTGGTGAGCTCGTCGGGGCGTTCATCGCGGGCGGGTTCGGGCTTGAAGTGGAAGAGTCCGGAGTTGTAGCGGGCGTCGGCGTCGCGGAAGAGCTTCACGAGTCGGGGGTAGGCGTTTTCGCCGTTGAGGAGGGGCCGGAGGTGGTCGGCGGGTTCGGCGCCGCGGGCCTCGGAGATGCGCAGGAAGATGATGCGGTCGATGATGCGTTGGGTGGCGAAGTTGAGGCCTTCGGCGTCGAGGGAATCGTTTCGCAGGGCGAGATTGGCGGCGAGGGTTTTTCGCCAGGTTTCGATCTCGGCCAGAAAGGCGTCGTCGAACTCCTGGGTTCCGCGCCCGCGGTTGGCGATGCAGTAGCGGTCGAAGGCGCCGGTGAGGATGGCGTTTTTGCCGAAGGTGCCGACGAGGAAGTCCCAGCGGTCGGGGTAGTCGGTGTATTTGAGGTAGTCGCGCCGCGCCTGGGAGGCTTTTTGCATGGGTCGGGGCGCCTCGCGGGTGTCGTAGATGGCGAACTCCTCGAAGTCGGTGAGGAGGCTGACGGCGAGCTTGGCGCTCCAGGCGTAACGTCGGATCTGGTAGGCCGGTTCCCAGGAATTGCGGAGATCGACGGCGGGTTTCTTGGCTTCGAGGAAAAACTTGCGGACGCCGCCGACGCGGAAGGAATAGTCGGGGGCCTTGGTGGCGCCGCCGACGCGGACGCGGTCCTCGTGGACGACCTCGCGGTATTGCTCGGCGTACCCCTGGGCGTTGTCGATGTCCCAGCCGAGGGCGGCGAACAGGGGGTTCACGAAGTCGATGCGGAGTTGGGTTTCGTTGTAGTCGGGGGAGCGGACCTGGTCGGATTGCTCGTTGAAGCGGTCGATGAGCCGGAGAACGGGGTCGGGACAGGAGCCCATGTCGGGAGGATAGCGTGGGGGCGGGGGGAGAAAAAGGGGGACGAGCGCCGGCCAACACCGCTTCCCGATCGCTCGGTTGGCGACTAGAATGGAGTGAACGAGGAAATCACCCATGACGAAAAAATCCACCGAGCCGGCCAAGTCGTCCAGCACCGCCACCGCAACCGCCACCCGGCCGCGGAGCAAGCCCAAGCCCAAGGACCCGTCCCTGCTGCCGCCGTGGAAGGTGCTGCTCCACAATGACGACAAGAACACCTACGATTTCGTCGTCGCCACCATCGTCGACCTGACGCCGCTGAAAAAACCCCAGGCCGTCGCCCGCATGAGGGAGGCCGACAAAACCGGCGTCGCCCTGCTGCTGGTCACCCACAAGGAGCGGGCCGAGCTGTACCAGGAACAGTTCGCGTCCAAGAGCCTCGTCGTCACGATTGAACCGGCCGAATGAACCGCGAATCGCGTTGCGCAAGCCGCGAGCGTTTTTCACGATTTACAAACGTTTTTTGACAGGCCCCGACCCTTTTTCCCAAGCCGCGAACCGCTTTTTTGCGAACCGCGACCGTGAGGGAGCGGAACTCGCGCCCCCCGAAAATCCCCGCTCCGCGACGATCGCGGCTCGTTGCCAAACGGTTCGGCCAACCCGATGATCGCGGCTCGCTTCCAAACCGGCCGGCCACGCGTGGCGGGCCACGATTCAAGGAGATCTCCCATGGCGAAATTGACGGTGGACGGATTGGGTTCGGTTCCGGTGGCCGACGACAAGCGGTTGGTCAACGCGTTGGTCGAGGACATGCAAATCGACCAGCTTCACGCCTGCGGCGGGCACGCCCGCTGCACCACCTGCCGCGTGCGGTTCCTCGAAGGCGAACCCGACGCCATGACCCAGGCCGAAAAGGATGTCCTGACGGCCAGGGGGTTGATCGAAGAGCCGGGGCTGCGATTGAGTTGTCAGATCGTCTGCGACCACGACATGGTGATCCAAGCGATCAGCCGCCTCGACGGCTCGGGACGCACCGACGCCGGAAAGCAGACCGCCGAACAAATCGAACCCCCGCCGGTGTGGACGACGCGCTGAGGCATTGGCCACGGAAGGGGTACTTCTGTCTCGACGCGGCCTTCCCCTCCCCTCATCGCGGGCGCGTTCGCCTTGTTGGTATACACAAGTCCTCCGCCGATCTAAACTATGCGACTGACAAGAGATATGTAGCATAGCCGCCCTCGG
>JBBSAF010000427.1:0-2157 GCA_038252525.1 Tepidisphaerales bacterium | reverse complement strand
TGCCGACGAACGCGGGCGAGGCGCCCACGCGACATGAAAACGGGATGAGGGGCACGATGGGAGACCCCGAAGCTGGGTATCACAACGAGGGATGGCCGGCGCGGTCACTGACCGTCGCGGGCGTGGCGGAGGACGAGGATCATCTCGGCGGCGGCCTCGGCGGCGCGGTCGCCGGCGTGACCGTGGATGCCGCCGATGCGGTCGAGGGCCTGTTGTTCGGTGTTGACGGTCAGAACGCCGAAAATGATCGGGACGCCGGTGTCCAGGGCGACACGGGCGATGCCGGCGGCGCATTGCCCGGCCACGAAATCGAAATGGGGGGTCTCGCCGCGAACGACGGCGCCCAGGCAGATGACGGCGGCGACGCGCCGGGTGTCGGCCAGAACCTTGGCGACGACCGGCAGCTCGAAGGCGCCGGGCACGCGGTGGACCTCGATGTGGTCGGCGTCGAAGCCGAGGGTTTCCAGGCGTTTTTCGCAGCCGGCGAGCATCGGTTCGACCAAATGGTCGTTGAAGCGGGCGGCGACGATGGCGACCCTGACGCCGGACCGCAGGTCGGCGGGGACGAACTTGGGGAAATTGCGGCTCATGGGGTCTCGCGGTTGTCGGAGTCGCCGACAGGCTCGGCGCCGTCGGCGGCGACGGCGCTGTCGGCATTTTCGGCGGTGGGCGCGGCGCCCCGGCGGCGAAGGGCCTGGTGGGCGATGTCGGTGCGGAAGTGCATGCCGTCGAAATGGATTTTGCCCATGGCGCCATACGCGCGCTCGCGGGCGTCGGCGATGTCATCGCCCAAGGCGCACACCGACAGGACGCGCCCGCCGTCGGTGACGACGCGACCGCGATCCAAGACCGTGCCGGAGTGGAAAACCTTGACGTCGGGGATGGCGTCGGCGTCGGGCAGACCGTCGATGGGCAGGCCCTTGGGATATTTTCCGGGGTAGCCCTTGGAGGCGGCGACGACGCAGATGGCCGGGCGGGGATCCCAGCGGAGGTCGATCTCGTCGAGCGTGCCGTCGGCGACGGCGAGCATGGCCTCGAGGAGGTCGGATTGCAGCCGCATCATGAGCGGCTGGGTCTCGGGGTCGCCGAAGCGGCAGTTGAACTCGAGGACCTTGGGCCCGTTGGGGGTGAGCATGAGGCCGGCGTAGAGGACCCCGCGATAGTCGATGCCATCGCGGACGAGTCCATCGACGGTGGGGACGAGGATGTCGCGCTGGATCTGTCGGATCATGGCGTCGGTGACGACGGGCGTGGGGGTGTAGGCGCCCATTCCGCCGGTCATGGGGCCGGTGTCGCCATCATCGACGGGCTTGTGGTCTTGGCTGGGTTCCATGATGTAAATGGATTGGCCGGAGACGAAGGCGAGGATGGAGACCTCCGGGCCGGAAAGCAGTTCCTCGATGACGACGCGGGAACCGGCGGCGCCGAAGATTTTGTCGTTCATGGCGGCGTGCACGGCGTCGATGGCGTCGGCGGTGCGGTAGCAGATCGTGACGCCCTTGCCCTTGGCCAGGCCGGCGGCCTTGACGACGCAGGGTTCGTCGCGGAGGCGCAGGAACTCCTCGGCGGCGCGGGGGTCGGTGAAGGCGCGGGCCTCGGCGGTGGGGATCGACTGCTGCCGCATCAACTCCTTGGCGAACCACTTGTCGGCCTCGAGGCGTGCGGCGGCGCGGGAGGGTCCGAAGACCTTCACGCCCAGGGCGGTGATGCGGTCGGCGAGTCCGGCGGCCAAAGGATCCTCCGGTCCGATGACAACCAGTCCGATGGCGTTGTCGCGGACGAATCGCTCGATGGCGGGGAAGTCATCGACGGCGATGGGGAGACAATCGGCGAATTGGGCGATGCCGGGGTTGCCGGGGGCGGCGTAGAGGGCGGTGACCGAGGGGCTGTCGGCGAGTTTCCAGGCGATGGCGTGTTCGCGTCCGCCGCCGCCGATGATGAGGACTTTCATGGGGAGGGTCCGAGGTTGGTGTTTCGTGATCCGGGATTGGTGGCATTTACTTACAACGTACAACTTACAACTTGCAACCTGGCCCCCCCCGTCACTGGTCATTTGTCATTTGTCATTGGTCATTGGTTGGTCATCTGTCATTTGTCGCTGGTCATCGGGGGGAGGCCGGGACGCGGGGGCGAGGGGCGACCGTTCGGGGGGGAGTT
>JBBSAF010000426.1:0-2175 GCA_038252525.1 Tepidisphaerales bacterium | reverse complement strand
GGTGTGGAGGTTGTGAAAACCGCGCTTCGCGCGCCTCGCTCGCTTGCATTCGACCCCCCATGTGATGAAAGACGGGGCCGAGGCGGCCCCGCGACGACAAAGTCGCCATGGGTCCTCCCCCGTTTGCGTCATCCAATCGTTACGTTGATGGCATTGGACGCCCCGCTACCGCCTTCCCCATCACAGAATCCAATCGCCGCTCCCAACCCCTCTTCCATGGACGCCCGCCCCGCGCCCGCTATGATCCAAACCCATGGCCACGCGGATCATCGAATCCATCGGACAACGCACCAATAACGCCTTGGCCGAGTTCGGAGCCTTCTGGACCTTCTTCTGGCGGGCCATCGTCGGCATCTTCCGCGGCGGGCTTCGCTGGCGCAATATCCGGCTGCTGTTCCCCCAACTCTATGATGTCGGCGTCAAAAGCGTCCCGGTCATCGCCATCACCGGCGCCTTCATCGGCATGGTCATGGCCATCGAAACCTACACCCAGTTCAAGACCATCGGACAGGAACAGCGCCTCGGCTCCATCATCAACCTCTCGGTCGTCAAGCAGATCGGCCCGGTCCTCGCCGCCGTCATGCTGGCCGGGCGGGTTGGCGGCGCCCTGACGGCGGAGCTCGGCACCATGAACGTCACCGAACAGCTCGACGCCATGCGGGTCATGGGCACCGACCCCATTCGCTACCTCGTCGCCCCCCGATTCATCGCCTGCCTGCTGCTCACCCCCATGCTCACGATTTACAGCGACATGCTCGGCGTCCTCGGCGGGTGGTTCGTCGCCGTCCGATCCCTCGGCATCCCCAACGAACCCTACTGGTTCTATTCCGCCAGCGGCGTGGACATTTGGCAGCTCATGGAAGGCATCGTCAAGAGCGTCTTTTTCGGCGCCGCCATCGGCTCGATCAGTTGCTACAAGGGCTTCACCTCCGGCCCCGGCGCCAGCGGCGTGGGCCGGGCGTGCACCGACGCCTTCGTCGCCAGCTTCATCGCCATCATCGTTCTCAACTTCTTCCTCGCCCAGCTCTCCAAGGACTGGTACATCGCCATTTTCGGCATCCGCGGCATCTTCGGCTGAGCTCGCCATGGCCCTCATCGAACTGCGACATCTGCACAAGTCCTTCGGCAAGCTCGTCGTCCTTCGCGGCGTCAGCCTCGACATCCCCGCCGGTCAATCCCTGGTCATCCTCGGCGCCAGCGGCAGCGGCAAATCCGTCATGCTCAAGCACATCGTCGGACTCCTCAAGCCCGACGGCGGGGAGGTGGGGTTCGACGGCCGCCGCATCGACACCATGCCCCAGCGCGACCTCATGACCGTCCGTCAACGCTTCGGATTCCTTTTCCAGATGGGCGCGCTGTTCGATTCACTGACCGTCGGCGAGAACGTGGCGTTCCCCTTGGCCGAACACACCCGCAAATCACCGGCCCAGATCGCCGAGGTCGCCCGCCAGAAACTCGCCATGGTGGGGCTGGCGGATGTCTCCGGCAAAATGCCCGCAGAGCTCTCCGGCGGCCAAAAAAAACGCGTCGCCCTCGCCCGCGCCATCGCCCTGGACCCGCAGGTGATCCTCTACGACGAGCCGACCACCGGGCTGGACCCGATCCGCTCGGATGTCATCAACGAGCTCATTTTGAAGCTTAAACGCGAGTTGAACGTGACGAGCATCGTCGTCACCCACGACATGATCAGCGCCTTCAAGGTCGCCGACCGCATCGTCATGCTGCACGACGGCCGACTCATCGCCGACGGTCCCCCCGACGCCATCCGCCACAGCGACCACCCCATCGTCCGCCGCTTCGTCGCCGGCGAAGCCAACGCCGAGGAACTGGCGAGCCTCGATTGAGGGGGGGGGAGGGGGAAGTTGTGAGTTGTGGGTTGCGAGTTGCGAGTTGTGGGTTGCGAGTTGCGAGTTGCGAGTTGTGGGTTGCGAGTTGCGAGTTGCGAGTTGCGAGTTGTGGGTTGCGAGTTGCAAGTTGTAAGTTGTAGGTTGTAAGTGGGGGAATGGACGGGACTTGCGTTTTCCGCCTACCGCCTTCCGCCTACCCTCCTTCCGCCTACCGCGTATGGCCACGAGTTGCGAGCGAAGGGGGTCGGAACTTTGGTGCTTCTCCCCCTACTTCCCATCCGCCTACCGCCTACCTTCCTTCCGCCTACTCTCCGTCTGCCTTCCTTCC
>JBBSAF010000425.1:0-2183 GCA_038252525.1 Tepidisphaerales bacterium | reverse complement strand
GGGGGCGTTCGCCGGCGCCCGGCGGCGAAGTTTCAATCCACGCCCCCGTGAGGGGGGCGACCTCGCGGGGAGTTCGCCGGCGTCCATGGGCGATTGTGCGGAACCCCCCCTCCAAAGTCAACTTTCACCTTGGGTTATGGCAGGGCGCGACAGGGAGGGTTCGGGCGGCGGGTCGGGACGCTTCGCGGGGGTTTGGGGGTTTCGGTCGGGCTTGGGCTTCCTTATGATGGAGCCTCGGCCCCACGGAGAATGCCCTCCCCACGGAGAATGCCATGGCGATCACGACCGCGAGCGAACGAGCGTTCAGAACGACGGTGAACAAGATGGGCTCGATGCTCGATCAGATGCACAAGGGGTATTTCGGATTCAGTCCCTCCGACACCTGGTCGCCGGCGGTGAACCTGTATGAAACGGACACGGCATACCTGATCTGCGTGGATTTGGCGGGGGTGGAGAAGGACAAGATCGACGTTCGCATCGAGGGCGGTCGGCTGAGCATCAAGGGCGCCCGGGCCACGCCGATGCACCCCGACGGGACGATGCGGGCGGAGGGGGGATCGCGTCGGGTGCGGGTGCATTTGATGGAGATCGACCACGGCTCGTTCTGTCGATGGGTGGATGTGCCCGGCGACGTGCGGCGGGGGGAGATCAATGCGATTTACCGCGACGGGCTTTTGTGGATCGAACTGCCGCGCGAGCCGGCGGGCGAGACGCGCCGAGGTGACGCGGGCTTGTGAAGCGGGACCCCTCGAGCCTTCCCTGGAATCTTGGTTATCGGGCGGATTTGGCACTTGTTCACGGCCCTTGGCGGACGACGGATCGGGGGGGGCGGCGACAGGATGTTGGCAATCAGCAATCGGAGACGGGGCGGTGGACAGCCGCCCCCGGCAACATGGCGGAAACACAGATCATCGAGCGGTCCCCCCTGCGAACGGTCATCAACGTCGGCAGCAACGGCCAGAACCTATCGATCCCCAACGACCTGCCGATCCTGCCGATCCGCAACCTCGTGGTGTTCCCCGGCACGGTCATGCCGCTGAACGTGGGTCGGCAAAAGAGCAAGAACCTTCTGGACGAGGTGATGCCGGGGGACAAGATCATCGGCGTGGTGGCCCAGCGGAATCCAGAGACCGAGGATCCGGGGATGGCGGACCTGCATCCGGTGGGGGTGGTGGCGTCGATCCTGAAGCTCTTCAAGCTGCCCGATGGCAACCAGTCGATCATCGTGCACGGGATGGCGCGATTCCGGTTGGTGAGCCTGGACCAGACCGATCCGTTCCCCCGCGGGCGGATCGAGATCTTGGAGGACCACTTCAATCCGGGGCCGGGGCTGGATGCGCTCTTGGCGTCGGTGCGGAACCAGGCGAACCGGGTGATCGAATTGTCGCCGAACACCCCCGACGAGGCGGCGCAGGTCTTGGCGGGCATCATGGCGCCGTCGGCGCTGGCGGACTTCCTGGCGGCGAATCTCCAGGCCGAGGCGGCCGAGAAGCAGGCGATGCTGGAGGAGCTGGATGTCGAGAAGCGACTGCACATGATCGCGGCGCGGATGGCGACGCAGTTGGATGTGCTGGAATTGCAGAACAAGATCCAGTCGCAGGTGAAGGAGAACATCGACAAGAGCCAGCGGCGGTACTATTTGCAGGAGCAGCTCAAGGCGATCCGCAAGGAGCTGGGGGAGGGGGACGCCAACGGCAGCGGCGAGGTCGAGGGGATGCGGGAGAAGCTCCAGGAGGCCAAGCTCCCCGAGTTGGTGATGAAGGAGGCCAACCGGGAGCTCAACCGTCTGGATGCGATCCCGTCGGCCAGCCCGGAGTACGGGGTGATCCGCACCTGGTTGCAGATCCTGTCGGAGCTGCCGTGGGCGATCGCGTCGGAGGACCATTTGGATTTGGTCGAGGCGCGGCGGATTTTGGATCGGGACCATCACGATCTGGACAAGGTGAAGCGCCGGATCGTGGAGTATTTGGCGGTTCGGAAGCTCAAGCCCGACGGTCAGGGGGCGATCTTGTGTTTCGTGGGTCCGCCGGGGGTGGGCAAGACGTCATTGGGGAAGAGCATCGCCGAGGCGATGGGGCGGAAGTTCATTCGGGTGGCGCTGGGCGGGGTTCGGGACGAGGCGGACATCCGGGGGCATCGTCGTACGTACATCGGGGCGATGCCGGGTCGGATCATCGCCGAGC
>JBBSAF010000424.1:0-2189 GCA_038252525.1 Tepidisphaerales bacterium | reverse complement strand
GTCGACGGGAACCCCACGTACCCCGGCACGAACTTGTCGAACACCACCCGCAGCAGGAGGTAAATCCCCGCGAACATCGCCGCCACCACCATCGCATCGGCCTGGTCGGCCATCTTCCCCCCCAGCAGCATGTTCACCATCGTCTCGTGATACCCCAGCGCCGTCACCGACGCGAGGATCGCGAACAACGCCGACAGCGTCGCGCTGAACAGCCCCTGCAACCAATGGAAATAGGCGATGAGCCCGACGAGGATGATGACGACGATCGCGTATATGCTCATGGGGTCGGTCCTTGTCTCACTGTCCCGCGGGCTTCGTGCGCGACGCCTTCGGAGCCGCCGCCGGCGACGGCCGGTTGGCGCTGTTGGCATCCGAGCCGCTCTTGAGCACCCGCAACACCTCCTGGATGCTCGTCTCCCCCTTCTCCACCATCTCCAACGCCCGCTCCTGCAGATACTTCCCCCGCTGCTTGCGGAACAACGCCTTCAACTGGTTCACCGACCCCCCCGTCGCCATCACCTGCCGAACCTCATCGTCCACCCGCAATATCTCGAAGAATCCCGTCCGCCCGACGAACCGCAAATCGTGGCAGAAATCGCACGGCACCGCGTTGCCCTTGGCATCCCGCACCGGCTCGCTCCGCGCCTGGAACAATTTCCCCACCACGTCCGGGTCCATGTTCATCTTCCGCAGCGTCGCCGGATCCGGCGAATACCCCACCTTGCACGCCGAACACAACTTCCGCGCCACCCGTCCGGCGAGCACCATCCGCAGCCGCTTGGCCGCCAGCCGGTCATCCCCCACCAGCTTCCGCCACTGGTTCACCGCGTCGAACGTCGTCGGCGCCCGCATCCCCACGTACACCCGGTGCGAATCGTCCGCGAACTCGATCAACTGATGGGCGCTCTTGGGGTCCAGCACCTCCGAACACATCAGCACATCCGGCTGCTGGCTCGCGATCCACGCCACCCGCTTGGCCTCGTCGGCGTTGCTCGCGTTCCGCGCCAGCTTGTCCTGCGTCACCCCCTCCAAATCCGTGTCCGGCGCCCGCTCGATCGTGATGATGTGGCTCAAAAACGCATCGTGCGCCCGAACGATCGCGTACAACAGGCTCGTCAACCCCTGCTCCCCCGGCGTCGCCACCAGCACCACACCCCCCGAACCCATCTCCCCCTTCAACACCGACAACTGATCGTCGCCCATCCCCAAATCCCCCAACGCCAGCGAATGCCGCGTCTTGGCGTCGGTGCGGATGCTCATCGACTCCCCCGCCACACCCCCCCGCGTGTCGATCTGGATCTCCCGACGTTTGCCGTCCAACGTCACCTTCAGACCCCCCCGCTGCGGCTTGCGCTTGTCGTTGATGTCCATCCCCGCCAACGATTTCAAGTACGTCACCGCCCCGGCGCTGGCCGAGCGGTTCAGCGACAGCCCGCTGTACCCGAACCCATCCACGAAAAACTCCACATGGCTGGAGCCCTCCCCCGGCGTCATCTCGATCCGCTGGGCATTGCGCCGCAGCGGATCGGTCAATATCTGTTGCAACGCGTCATATGCCGGACGACCGGGGTTATCCGCCTCCGGCGCCGCCACCGGGTTGTTCCCCCGGTCCATCAGCAGCACATCCCCCGGCGGCGCCTCGATCGCCTTGGGTTTGCCCCCCATCCCCCGGATGAAATTCTTGAACTGTCCCTTCAAATCCGCCAGCCCCACCTTCTGCTTGCGAATCCCCAGGTACACCCCGAACGAAACCACAATCAATCCCAACAAAACCGCGAAGCCCGCCCCGAAGCTCGGCAACGCGAAAAACAGGATGAACCCCAACACCCCCGCCCCCAGCAGACCCACATTCACCCCGTACCGAGGCAGGTGCGCCGCCGGCGAGTCCTTGTCCACCCAGTTCATCGCCCGCGCCCACACCAACAACACCAGCACCACCGGCACGAGTTTCCATACGCTGATGTACGGTCCCATCGGAACCTGTGCCCAAAGCACGCCCAGTTGCATCGCGGCTCCTCTCGCCAAATCGCCCAAGTCCAACGCCAACGCGAGTTTATCGACTCCTCCCCAAACCCGCCACCGTCGCCCGCGCCCCCGACAGCGCCCCGGCATCCCCCCTACCGCGGATCATCCCCATCCGACACATACACCGTCCCCGGCCCATCCCCCGCCGGCCGATCCCGAGGAAT
>JBBSAF010000423.1:0-2201 GCA_038252525.1 Tepidisphaerales bacterium | reverse complement strand
GTGTCCCCCGTTGACACGCCAGCCTCCATTCACTCAGCCGGGGGCGGCTGAGCTACATGAATCGGGAGGGCGATGGCCGAGATGTGTACGACAACGAGGGCGAGGGCGTCCCCGCGGCAAAAGGAGCACGCGGACGGGGCAATGCGGGAGCGAGGCGCCCCGCCGCGATGGGTGTCGCGGGGGGGCGATGCGGATCCTAAGGCTCGTCGACCAGATCGTCCTCGAAATCGTTGGGCGCGGGTTTGTCGTCGCGGACCTCCTGGTCCCGATCGTTGCCGCGATCGCCGATCGGCTCCCCGGTGCGATCCCCGACGTGGTCCCCGCCGCGTCCCCGGCCGCGCCGACGCCCGCCGCGACCGCCACCCTCGCGGCCACCCTCGCGTCCCCCCTCGCGTCCGCCTTCCCGGCCAGCGCCCTCGCGCCCGCCGGCGCCACTCCCGGCGGCGGCGCCATCCGAGCGGCTCATCGAGCGCACGAGACCCTCGAGCATCCGCGCCACCTCGTCGGCGTCGCGGGCCAGATCCTCATAATCCAGCCCCGTCTTGAGATCGCGGCACAGGATGAAGTAATATCGCAGCGACTCCAGCGCCGTCTGCGAGAGATTGTAATAATGGGCCTTGTTCCTGGGCCCGCGGCGCTTGAATCCCTCGGCGATGGCCTTGGGGATCTCGATGGCCATTTTCTCCATCGGCAACGCCACCGACTCCTGGTGTTCGCTCGGAAGATCCGGGGTTATTTTCAGCACCTTCAGCACCAGGGCGTGCGCCTGCTGCCAGACCTTCAGTTGCTCGAAACTGCCGACGCGTTCTTTTTCCACGGGATTTGCCCTCGTTGACCGGATGAATCGCCGGCGCTCGACACGCCAGCGCGTGTGAATGTACCCGCCCCGACGCCGGCGTCCAACCCCGGCGCCCCGACGGTTTTCACGCGGTTCCATGCCCAAGCGTGGGATTTGGACGCTTGCCAACCCTCGTCGATGGTCCCAAAATGCGTTCGGAACAACCATGACCGCCACCGAAGTGCCCATCGTCGTCCCCAGGCCGCCCGACCACAACCGCGTCGGACTGGATTACCACCGCCCCATGCCGCGCCCCAAAATCGTCGGGCCGGTGATCGACTTCCACACCCATTTGCTGGCCGCCCGGCACGGCGACGACTGGTTCGCCGCCGCCCGCCATCACGGCATCGACGCCTTCGTGACCATGGCGCCGCTCGAGGAGGCCTTGGGGTTGCAGCGCCGCTGGGGCGACCGCCTGCGGTTCATCGTGGTGCCCAAATGGGTGGACACCAGCCCGAATTGGGCGGATGACTGGCTGCGGCGCATCGAGGGGTTTTTCAATATCGGCAGCCGCATCGTCAAGTTCCATATGGCCCCCGGCACCATGCACGCGCGCAAATGGCGGCTGGATTCGCCGGCGCTGCGTCCGATCTTCGACGAGATCGTCGCGCGCGGGATGGCGGTGATGACGCACGTCGGCGACCCCGACACCTGGTACGCCGGCAAATACGCCGACGCCTCGGTGTACGGCTCGCGCGAGGACCACTATCGCATGTGGCGGTCGGTCATGGACCAATACCCCCGGGTCCCTTGGGTCGCCGCCCATCTCGCCGGAAACCCCGAGAACCTCCCCCGGTTGCAGAGCTTGCTCGACCGCTATCCCAATCTCATGCTGGATTGCTCGGCCACCCGCTGGATCGCCCGCGAGATCAGCAAACAGCGGGACGGCGCCCGCGAGTTTTTCATCCGCAACCAAACCCGCATCCTGTTCGGATCCGACCAGGTGAGCGGCACGGACCGTGGGTTCGATTTCCTGTCGTCGAGATTCTGGGTCCATCGCAAGCTCTGGGAAACCGCGTACGGCGGCCCCAGCCCGATCTTCGACCCCGACCTGCCTGCCGACGCCCAGCCGGCGATCCACGGGCTGGCGTTGCCCGACGAGACGCTGCAGCGGATGTATCACGACAATGCCCAGGCGCTGCTGTCGAAGCTCGGGATCGCGTTCGACGAGGGGCGATGGGATTGAGGCCGGGGGATCGCGCGGAGGTCGAGGCGCCCCATGGGACAAGGGGCGGGGCGGGGATCGCGCGGGAAAAACATCGCTCCCTCATGCGAGCTGCGACCTTAAGGAAGCGGTGGCGTCCGCGCGGGAAAAACAGCGCTCCCCTGCGATCGCGCCTCGTTGACAGGCGTCGCCTCGCGC
>JBBSAF010000422.1:0-2207 GCA_038252525.1 Tepidisphaerales bacterium | reverse complement strand
CGTCGTCACCGGCTTTGATTGCAAAGGCGGGGGCGAGGCGCCTCGTTGTTATATACAAGTCGCCCGCGCCCTACCGGGATTCGTGTAGCTCAGCCGCCCTCGGCTGAGTGAAGGGTCAATCGCGTACGCACGGGGGACACAGCCGAGGGCGGCTATGCCACCTATCTCTTTGCAAGAGCGTGGTTGGGAATGGCCGCGGACTTGTGTATGACCCCGAGGGCGTGGCGCCGTGGTGTCATACACAAGTCCGCCCTTACGGCGGTAGACCCCACGTCGCGATCTCCGCCTCGGCCCCGTCCGGGGAGTACCCCCGGGCGAAGATGGGTTTGGAAGTTGTGAAAACCCCCGCTGAGCGCCGTCCTCATCGGCTTGAATTGGAAAAACGGGGGCGAGGCGCCCCCGCGACATGAAAACGACGGCGGTTGGCCGGTGATATATGCATGACAACGAGGGCGCGGCGCCCCCGCGACCTGAATGCGCGGGGGCCGGCGGAACCGCCGCGCTGGCCACGTCACGCAACGCCGCGCTCGCGCGTACAATGCCCCGATGGACCTGTTCAACGATGTGCGGAACCGGAATCTGCGGAGCGTCGAGCCGCTGGCGGTGCGGATGCGCCCGCGCAATCTCGATGAGTTCGCCGGGCAGGAGCATTTCCTGGGCAAGGGCAAGCTTCTTCGACGAATGCTCGAGGCCGACCGGCTGACCAGCGTGCTGTTCTATGGCCCGCCGGGCACCGGCAAGACGACGCTCGCCCAGATCATCGCCCGCGCCACCCAGTCGCATTTCGAGGAGGTCAACGCCGCCGCCGTGGGCGTCAAGGAGGTCCGCAAGATCCTCGACGATGCCCGCGATCGCCTGGCCCATACGGGCAAGCGAACGGTGTTGTTCCTTGACGAAATCCACCGCTTCAACCGCGCCCAGCAGGACATTTTGTTGCCCGATGTCGAGGCCGGGCGGGTGCTCTTGGTGGGGGCCACCACCGAAAACCCGTTTTTCGCCGTCAACTCACCGCTCATCAGCCGCTCGCAGATTTTCCAATTCGCACCGCTTGCCGAGGCCGACATCGCCCGGCTGATCCGCCGGGCGGCCGGCGACGGGGAACGCGGTTTCGGAAAGCTTGATATCGACCTGTCCGACGAGGCGGTGAACCATTGGGCCACCACCAGCGACGGCGACGCCCGAAGGGGGCTGATGGCCTTGGAGGTCGCGGTGCTGTCGCAGCTCACCGAATCGCACGGCGCCGGCGCCGCCGACGCCGCGCCGCCCACAATCGTGATCGACCTCGATGTCGCCGAGCAGTCCATCCAGCGAAAGGCGATCGTCTACGACGGGACCGGCGACGAGCATTACGACGCGGCCAGCGCGCTGATCAAATCCATGCGCGGAAGCGATCCCGACGCCGCGGTCTATTGGGTGGCGCGGATGCTCGAGGCCGGCGAGGATCCGCGATTCGTCGCCCGGCGCATCGCCATCCTCGCCTCCGAGGACATCGGCAACGCCGACCCGCGGGCCTTGCTGGTGGCGGCCGCGGCGTTCGATGTGGTCGAGAAGATCGGGATGCCCGAGGCCCAGCTCGCGCTCGGTCAGGCGGCGATCTACATGGCGACGGCGCCCAAATCCAACGCCTCGGCGATGGCGATCTGGACCGCCATGGGCGATGTCCGCGACGCTCGCACGCTGCCCGTCCCCAAACACCTGCGCGATGCCCATTACAAGGGCGCCAAACGGATGGGTCACGGCGCCGGCTATCAATACGCCCACGATCATCCAGAGGGGTACGTGGCGCAGGATTATCTCGGCGTGGACAAAACCTACTACACCCCGACCGACCGCGGCTATGAGGCCCGCATCGCCGAGCGCTTGGCCTACTGGAAATCACTGCGCGGCGATGGAACGGATGAGTCCGGTGACACCCCCCCGGCGGGAGGCGATTCAACGCCGATGACGGACCTCGACGGATGATTTGGCTCAATGGCGGGGGGTGTTCCGGTCGATTGAACGACAAGAAGGCGGGTTTTTACGCAAACGTTCGCCGTCGGCGGGCATCCAATCCCGTGGCTGACCGATTTCCGGTCCATCCGTCCATGGCCGAGCTTGGTATACTGGCGCCGGCATATGCAAAGGGTTGGGTGGCGGCGAGGAACAGGACATGACCGAACCGCAGGGCAACAAAACGCTCATTCGCCGGCAACTGCGCGACGTGCTGT
>JBBSAF010000421.1:0-2239 GCA_038252525.1 Tepidisphaerales bacterium | reverse complement strand
GGATCGCGTCAACGAGGCGATGGCACGCCATTATCTCGCCCTACCCGGCCACCTGCCGCTCGCCGCCGCCCGGCTGGCGCGCGGCGCCGGCGGCGCCGGCGGCGGCGATCCGCGATTGGCGGCGCCGATGCCCTTGCCCGACGGCACGACGATTCCGGCGGGCACCAGTTTTCGCAACGCCGCGGCCGCGATCCGCGAATTGGCGGCCCAATCGCCGGCGGTGGCGCGGGCACTGCCGGATTTCGGGCTGCCGGCGGAACGCAAATCCGGCGCGACGTTTTCGGGCGACATGATGATGACCGATCTCGCCGCGTGGACGCCCATCGACCCGTCGCATCCGCGCTGGGACCGGATCGTCGCGTGGACGCGCCATGGCGAACTGGCGGTGCATCGCGCGGGGGAACCCAAGACGCTGTGGACGACCGCGGCGATCGATGCGGCGCCCCTGGGCGCGGCGTGGTTGGGCGACGACCTGCTTGTGACGACACCGACGACGATGGTGCTGTTCGACAACGCCGGCAAGCCGAAATGGACGGCGCCGCTGGCCACCCTTCCCGCCGTCGAACTCGCCGGCCTCGATCAACAGCGCGACGACTCGGCCAATCTCGTGACCACGCCGGCCAATCCCGATGGCATCATCAACGGTCCCGGCGGGGTCTTGCCCAACGGGGGTTTTATTCGCGGCGGGCTGAACGTGATCGTGGTTCCCGACGCCAACAATTCCGCGCCGGCGCAACCCGAGCGGTTCATCACCTTCATCCCCGCCGGCGAGCGGATCGTCGTCGCCACCAGCACCGGGCGGGTGGTCGCGCTGGACCGCGCGACCGGCGCCGTGGCGTGGCAAACGCGCCTGAGCGACGGCGGCCCGATCGCGCGACTCATGGCGGGCGAGGATTTCACCGTCGCCGCGGCCTTCAGCGGCGGGGCTTGGCATCTGATCGCGATGGACACCCCCACCGGCACGATCCTGCACAATTGGCGGTTCGCCAATTCCGCCATGACGCCGCTGAACGCGGCGCTCTCGCCGGAGGGGATGCTCATCTACACCTTGCCCGACCGGCTCCGGGGCAAGGATCTGTACGAGCCTTCCGATGGCGACGACTCCTTCACCTGGGAGACGCGAATCGGCGCCAACGCCGCCGAGCGACCGTTCGACGGCATGGTCGGCGACGAGCAGCTTGTGCTGGCCGACGGACGGGCCTTGGCCGTCAGCGATCGCGGGCAGTTCGTGCGTGTGGTGTCCGTCGAAACCGGGCGAACCCTCGGCGCCGCATCGCCCGATGAGCCGGCCGGTCCGGCCATGCCGCTGGCGACGGGCGTGGCGGCGCCGGCGAATCCCGCCGAGCCGATGGCGATGGAATTGCGCGTCGCCGACGATAGGGTGTATTGCGTCGGCAAGCGATCGCTGCGGGCCTACGACCTCTCGGACACCGGGCGGTCGTGGCGCTCGATGGCCGAATCGCCGGCGATCCGCGCCGTCTTCATCGGCGCCGGGCATGTCGTCGCCATCGAGGACCCCCTCGGCAAGCCCGACGGCCCGACCCCGGCCTACCGCCCGCTGGCGTTCTCCCGCGCCATGACCCCCGGCGGCGAATCCGGGCGGCTCGATTACGCCCCCATGATCGCCGATCCCGCCGGCGTCGTCGATTGGCAAGCCGTCGACGGCGGGTTGTATCATCTCGCCGGCGACGGACGGGCGTACTTCGTTCGCATCGTCCGCGGGGATCATTGACATCCCGGCGCGTCGGCGTGTGGATGGGATGTGGACGGGGTGTGTTGCAACGGGGTGATTGTCTCCCGGCTCCGGTGATCCTATAATGGCGGCATGTCGCCGCTTGGCGACGGAAGGCGTTTCCATGTCCCCCACCGACACCGAACAATCCGACCTGCTTCAGCGCGTCCGCGACGTGATCGAGCGAATTCGCCCGGCCGTGCAGGCCGACGGTGGCGATGTCGAATTGGTCGAGATCGAATCCGGCGTCGCCCGCGTGCGATTCCACGGCGCGTGCATCGGATGCCCCAGCAGCAGCATGACCCTGCAAATGGGCATCGAACGCACCGTGCGCGACCACATCCCCGAGATCACCCGCGTTGAAGCGGTGTTGTGATGATCGCCGATCCCGCCATCGCGCCGATCGCCCCCGACCCCGCGACTTCGGCCCCGAGCGACGACCGAAGCGAATCCGCCGCCCCCGCGAAAAGGTCCGACGCCCGGCCGCTGCTGCAACGCATCGCACTG
>JBBSAF010000420.1:0-2242 GCA_038252525.1 Tepidisphaerales bacterium | reverse complement strand
TGAGCGTGATCGCCCGCGGCGGGCCGAACTTGGTGATGCTCACCCATTTCGACGGGTCCTCCTCGAACGTCGCCGGCGTGGGCTTGATCGGAAGGCCCAACGACTTCGGCGGCGTGGGAAACGCGCTCAGCACCGAATGCGAGACGAACTCCTCGACGGTCGGGCCCTCGGCGTCCCGGCGGGTCCCGGCGCTGTTGGCGATCGCCCTGGCATACCCGCGCGTCACGATGTTGCGGGCGAACAGTCCGGCCTCGTTGACCACCGCCGCGTCGCCTTTACCTTCGCCGCTGAAGCTCAATTCCGAGTCGATCATCGCCGTCAGGCTCGCCCCGGCCTTGTTCACATAGGCCGGGACGGCGTTGCGGCTTGTCAGGCCGCGCAGGCTGACGCATTGCCCGTCGTTGACCAGTCCGGCGACGCGCTGCCCTTGCAGATCGATCTCCTCCAGCGTCACGCTGTCCACGGCATGTTTGATGCTGATCCCCACGTCGAATCCATGCACCGACACCCGCTTGATCAGGCACGGACCCTGCTCGTCGGTGTATCCGAGGTCCAGCCCGATGACCCCCGCCCCGCCTTTGCCGCCAGCATCGCCGCTGCGGATCGTCACGTCGAAGATCCCGCCCTGATTGTTGGCGATGAACTGGAGGGCGATGGCGCCGGGGTTGCCGGCGCCGCTGTCCACCGTCAGGTCACGGATCGAGTTGCGAAACCGCTGCGCCGGCGATTTTCCGGTCCAGATCATCGCCTGAGGATTGGAAGGATCGCCATACCCGCCGCAGGCGTCCTTGAGCTTGAAAACCGTCTTCTCACGGCTCTGACCCTGGAGAATCTGACGTTTTTGATTCGGCCCCCAGCGCAGCGTGTCGGACAGGAGATAGGTGCCGTTGGGCACGTAAATCAGCGAAACATTATCCGCCAGCGCCTTCTGGAACGCGGCGGTGTCGTCACGCTTCCCATCGCCCGCGGCGCCATACGGCGGCTTGGTGATGTCCACGACATTGGCCTCGGGGGGGTAGCGCACATCATCCGCCCAAGCCAACCCTGCGATCCATGCCACCATCAGCGCCGCCAGCGAATGCCATTTCATCATGGGCGAAAATCCCGGAAAGAATCCTCGTGCGTCACGCCGAACCTCACTATTGATGGATGTACCATTTCAAGTTCGGGTTCGCCGCCACTTTGTCGACGCCGTTGGCATCCTTGGAATCAAACGCCCCGGCGCCCGGCACATGCGAACGCGGGTGCGACTCGGCGTGGCCGTCGTAGAACAACACGTTGAACTCCTTCCCGCCGTTGTGGCGCGGAACGATCATGTCCACGTTGGTCTTGAGGTTCCATCCGCGCACCCCGTCGGTGAGGAAAACGACCTCCATCGGGCTTCGCACCTGGGTGATCTTATGCGGATAATTCGGGCCTACCGCCCCAGCGCTATCCGGCAGCACCGCCGTCGGCCAATAGGAACGATAGCTGTACTTTTCGCCTTGGGTGGACGTGCAGGGGATCGCATACCAAGAGTCGATGGTCACCCCCGACTGGAGAGACCGGGCGCGAAAAAAGCGCCAGCCGCGACCGTCTTTGGCTGATGCGGGGGTCATGCCGCCATCGGGGTTACACGGCCTGTCGTCAATCCCTTCCGGGCAACGCAGGACGGATGTTCCCTGCGAGCCGGCCGTCCCGAAATCACTCAGGGGCGCGTATTTGGTCGGATCACTTTTATCCACCAGTTCCTGGTCGGGCGCGGCGATGTATTTCTGGTCCACAAACGTCGTGAACCAAGTCGCGTCCATCGGGTGGACCAGGCTCGGGGCACGGACATCGGGGTCCACAAAGTCGATCCCCGAAACCGTCCCGCTCCAGCCCGCCGGGATGATGGTATTGCGATTCTCGCTGAGATAGAGCTGGTGGGCCATACCCAGTTGGCGAAGGTTGGATAAACAGGCGATCGAACGGGCCTGACGCTGGGCCTTGGTCAACGCCGGCAGCAAGATCGCGATCAAAACCGCGATCACCCCGATGACAACAAGCAGTTCCACCAGGGTAAAACCGCGGACGACAGCTCTGTACACCATGCGCATGGCCAATCTCCGTTAAAGGCCAACGATCGAAAAACTCATTACGCCCCCCACCCCCCTGGGGCGGGCCCGCCAGGCCACCCCGGCCCGCCGGGCCCCCCCCCCACCCCCCCCCCCCCCCCAAACACCACCCCAACCGCGGAGGGGGCCCCCAGAGACCCACAAGA
>JBBSAF010000419.1:0-2244 GCA_038252525.1 Tepidisphaerales bacterium | reverse complement strand
TGCAGATAGGCATACAGGTCGATGCGGAGGGTCGTCACCGGAAACGTCTGGTGCTGGGGATTCAGTTCGTCGACGACAGTGACCCATTGGCCGGCGGTGGCGCCGGTGGGGGGGACTTGGCGACGGTAGATCTCGCGCTCGGTCCATTCCCCCTTGGCATTCTTGGCCGGGGTGTAGCCCTTGATGAAAATGTGCAATTTCGGCCCGTCGCTTTTGTACCGGAATGACAGGCGATAGCGCGCGGCGGCTTGGATGGGGATGGGCGCCGAGAGGCAGGCCATGCCGTTGTTTTCGGCGGCGTAGGTGGAGAGTTTCATGGCCAGGACGGGATTGGGTTGATCGCCGTCGCGGAGGGTTTGGATGACGACGGTGTCGGTCTTGGGCGGATCGTCGGAGATCGCCGGGACGTAGCGCTGGGCTTCGTAGAGGGTCTCCCAATCGGCCGATCGGTCGAACGTGCCGTTGGGGGCGAGGTTGGGGTTGGACCGCCACAGCGCCTCGGCCTCGGCGTCGGTTTGGACGGCGAGTTCGTTGGGATGCTCGAAGGGTTTGACATCGGCCAGGGTCTGGAGGATGTCCTCGGCGACGAATCGGAGGTCGGTGGGAGCGCCGAGGTGTTTTTCGATGAGGCGCGGCTTGGCGTCGGAACGGATGTCCCAGACGTGGAGGGCGAGCGTGCCATCGCGGATCGTGCCATCGAGCTGGCCGAAGATGAGGACGGCGGGTTCGAGGGACTTGAGGCGATTTCGCAGTTCGGCCGGATCGGACTGGAGTGTCGGCGCCGGGGCATCCCAGGTGTCGGCGGTGGTGACGCCGGGGATCACGTCATAGGTTCCGTCGCGATCGAGCTTGGCCCGGAGGGAAGCGGCGACCTTGTCGCGCAGCTCCTGTTCGGCCGCGCCGGACAGGGGGAGGATGACGGCGATGGGCTTGGCGGCGACCAAGAGCAGCAGCAGGGCGATGAGGGGAATGGGTCGGGGCATGATCGCATTATAGCGTAAGGGGCGATTGCGCCTCGTTGTTGGACACAAGTCGCCCCACCCCTGTTTGCGGCGGTTCCCACGTCGCGGGGGCGCCTCGCCCCCGCCTTTCCAATCGAAGCCCATGATGACGGCGCTCCACGGGGGGTTTCAAACCTTGCAAACGCCGTCGATGCCGGTTACGCCGTCGGACGCGGGCGAGGCGCCCACGCGACATGCGAACGGGATGCGGCTTAGACCCCTTCGCCCGGCGCCATTGCAGCATCCGGGCGGGACGCCCCGGTTTCGTTGAGCGGGTCGATCGGCGGTTCGCCTCGTGGATCAATAATTGAATTGCAATCCCGCGCGGAGGTACGGTTCATCGGACAGATCGGTGAGGGTGTCGGAATTGCTCGAGTTCCAGCCGGTGCTGAACTCCTGGCCGAAGGCGTAGCCGACGCCGGCGAAGGCGGTGAGGGTGTCGATGGGTTGGTAGCGCAGGCCGAGCTCGACGCGGTTTTGGTTGAAGAAGAGGCGATCGTTGCCGGGCAGCGAGTCGATGTGGAAGGTTTTGGCGAAGCTGTCGAACTCGCCGTAGAGCCAGAGGTGGGGGATGAACCGCCAGGCGGCCTTGGCGCCGAAGTTGTCGGGGATGGAATAGGTGGCGGTGAGCTCGAAGGTTTCGTCGGGGGTCCAAGTGACGCTGTTGACGGGGAAGCCGACGACGAGGCGGACCTTGGGGTCGAGTTGGAAGGCGTATTGGACGCCGATAAGGGGGATGTCGGGGAAGATGGAACGGTTGCCGTCGTAGTCGATGACGATGCCGAGGATGGAGTTCTTGGAGAGTTCCTTGCCGATGCCAAGGGTGGCCTTGCCGTAGAAGCCGTTTTCGTTGCCGAAGGGGGTGTCGCCGGAGTAGCCGACGCCGAGGCTGAGGCCGGCGACCCAGCCGTCGAATTGTCCGATGGCGGCGCCGATGGCGACCGATTGGTCCCAGAGTTGGTCGGGCAGGCGCGGGTCGGATGAGTGGATGTCGATGAGGGTGAAATCATAGCCGAGGCGCGGGCTGACGCGGTTGCCGGGGAGGATGCGCAACCGCCCGGAGGATTCATAAAGCGACAGGCGGGCGTCGATGCCGGGGGCATCGGTGTGGCCATCGTCGAGGAACGTGGCCGACGCGGCGGCTTCGACGGCTTGTTCCTTGGGCCAAGGCTTCAACAGGAGCTGCGGGCCGGTCTGGGCCAGCGCGGGGGCGGCGAGGGCGAAAAGGGCGGCGAGGGCGGGG
>JBBSAF010000418.1:0-2267 GCA_038252525.1 Tepidisphaerales bacterium | reverse complement strand
AGGAACAAGGCGTCAGCAAGCGCGTCGCGGTGAAGTTCGACCAGGTGGACAGCCAAGGCCGCATCGAGGAAACCGCTGCGGCATGAGGGGGGGAGGAAGTTGCGAGTTGCGGGTTGTGTGTTGCGAGTTACGGGTTGCGAGTTGTGGGTTGCGGGTTGTGTGTTGCGAGTTAAGGGTTGCGAGTTGCGAGTTGTGGGTTGCGAGTTAAGGGTTGCGAGGTGCGAGTTGTGGGTTGTGGGTTGCGAGTTGTGGGTTGTGGGTTGCGGCGAGACCGTCCCTCCTTCCCTCCCTCCCCTTCTTCTCTGTCAACTGCCAACTGCCAACTATTCAAATAATCAAGCCTTCGACCGTTGCGGCGATCGAAGGCTCGGGCGCTCCCCCCATGGGGCGCCATGTGCGAGGGTTGACGGGGCTGACTGTAGGGCGGGGGGGTGACAGCATCCTGTCAGGGGTGAAAACGTCCGCGGGATGTATTTTCACGCGGGATATGCGACGATCCCCTTCGCGGGGCGATGAACCGAAGGGAGCGGCATGGCGGGCGATTACGGACGGATCCATCGACTATTGAAAATCCTCATGCTCATCCAAGGGCAAAAGGGGTGGACCGCCAAGCGCCTGGCCGAGGAATGCGGCACCACCGAGCGCACGATCTTCCGCGACATGAAAATGCTCGAAGGCGCCGGCGTCCCCTATTTCCATGACGAGAAAAGCCGCGGCTACGGCGTCCGACGCGACTTTTTCCTCCCGCCGGTCCAGTTGACCCTCGACGAGGCATTGGCTTTGGCGACCCTCGCCGGACAGGTCGGCGGCGCCGAGCAGATCCCCTTCATGAAATCCGCCGAGCGCGCCATCGCCAAGGTCAAGGGCCAGCTCCCCCCGGCCCTTCGCGACGACCTCGACGAGAGCGAAAGCCATCTGGCCATCCACCTCGCCGCCCGGATGCCCCCCGAGGCGTCGGCCGATGTCTACGAGACCATCCGCCGCGCCATCGCCGCCCGCGAATCCCTGCACTGCGGCTACGAATCGGCCACCCGGACCGGCCCCGACGCCCGGCGCGACGACTCCTTCATCTTCGAGCCTTATACCCTGTTTTTCTCGCTACGCGCCTGGTACGTCATTGGCCTGCACCACGGCCATGGCAAGGTCCTGTGTCTCAAGCTCAACCGCTTCGTCAAGCTCGATGCCATGGACCGGCCCTACGAGATCCCCGCTGATTTCTCGCTCCCCAAGCACCTTGGCCGGGCTTGGCGGATGATCCGCGGCGAGAGGCGATACCCGATCCATCTGCGTTTCGACAAGGCCTTCGCCGAGACCATCGGCGACACCCAATGGCATTCGACCCAGGATATCGAATACAACGATGACGGCTCGATCGAGTTCCGCTGTTCGGTCGACGGCCTCGACGAGATCGTTTGGTGGGTCCTGTCGATGGGCCCGCATTGCAAGGTCGTCAAACCCCGCGAGCTCGCCGACCGCGTGCGCGACCTGGCCGCCGCGACCGCCGCGAATTACGCGGGGGATCGACGGTAGTGGAGGGCTTCATGCCAAAACCAACCGCTTCCGGTCGCCGATCCCCGACCGCCACACCCCGCGACACTCCCCGCGCCGCCCGTGTGGCCCTGGCCCGCACGCTGATGGACCTGCGCGCCTCGGCCCGTCGCGGCCGACTGATGACGCTGCCCAACCTCCTGCGCCTCCACGGTCGCCGGCGCTGGTCGCTGGTCGGGCAATCCGTCTCCCCGACCGACGCTGCCCGCCTCATCGCTCTCCATGCCGCCCTCCGTCGACGCCATCACTGACCCTTTGCCCGATTCCACCATCCGCGCTCCCATGTCGTGCCGCGCCATCCCCCACAACCGGCAACTGGCAACTGGCAACCGACAATTCCCCTCAGGCATTCCTCTGCAGCAGCACCATCGTGATGTCGTCGCGGATTTCCCGTCGTTGGAAATCCAGCACCTCATCGATCACCCGCCGGCAGAACTCGTCCGGCGCGAGGCCGGCGTTTCCCCGCAACATCGCCACGAACCGATCATCACCGAGAAACTCCCCCTCCGGCGTCCGCGCCTCGGGAAATCCATCAGTGTAGATGATGAGCCGGTCGCCCACCTCCAGCCGCGTTCGCCGATCCTCGAACGTCTGGTCCGGCAGGATCCCCAGCACCGTACCCGTCGCTTCCGTGAACCCGTCGATCAAGGCCGACGGACGCAGGCAATGGGCCAGCGGATGGGCGGCGCTGGCATAGTGCAGCGTGCCGTCGGCGATGT
>JBBSAF010000417.1:0-2267 GCA_038252525.1 Tepidisphaerales bacterium | reverse complement strand
GGAGAATCAGTAGGCGGTAGGCGGAAGGAAGGTAGGCGGAGAATCAGTAGGCGGTAGGCGGAAGGAGGGTAGGCGGAGAATCAGTAGGCGGTAGGCGGAAGGAAGGTAGGCGGAGAATCAGTAGGCGGTAGGCGGAAATGAAGTAGGCGGACGGCAAAGAGCGCGTCGGATTCTTCCCTCCCCGCCTACAACTTACAACCCACAACTTACAACCCTCCTCCAACGCGCAACCCGCAACCCGCAACCCGCAACTCTTCCGCACTCTTCCCCACTCTTCCCCACTCCCTTGCAATCGCATCCCCCATGTCGTATTTTGCGGTCCTGCCACGGGGGGGGTGTTCGACCGATTTCGTGGCGTTTTCATGAATCAAACAACCGCAACCCCTCAAGGAGATGCAATGGCACTCATCGTCGGCAAGCCCGCACCGCAGTTCAATCTTGATGCCGTCGTCGGCGGCCAGTTCCAAACCCGCAGCTTGGCCGATTACAAGGGCAAGTGGCTGGTGGTCTTTTTCTATCCATTGGATTTCACCTTCGTTTGCCCGACGGAAATCCTGGCGTTTTCGGATCGGATCGAGGCGTTCAAGGATCTCGCGGCCGAGGTTGTCGGCGTCAGCATCGACAGCAAATACACGCATCTGGCCTGGACCAACACCCCGCGCAAGCAAGGGGGGATCGCCGATCTCGCGTATCCGCTGATCGCCGACCTCAACCGCACCATGGCCACCGATTTCGGGGTGTTGACCGACGACGGGGTGGCGCTGCGGGGGCTGTTCATCATCGACCCCGACGGGGTGGTGCAGCACGCGACGGTGAACAACCTCGGCGTGGGCCGGAGCGTCGATGAGACGCTGCGGGTGCTCCAGGCGTTCCAGTTCGTGCGCGAACACGGCGAGGTGTGCCCGGCCAACTGGCAGCCGGGACAGGCGAGCATGAAGCCGGACCCCGAGCAGTCCAAGGCGTATTTCGCCAACCATGGCTGATCGGAAAATCGTCGGTCTGAATGGATCAAGCCCGTCGGCCCGTTGGTCGGCGGGTTTTCCATTGCGTCGGGGGCGGGGGAGGGGGACAATGTGGCCAAAGGAGATTTGCATGAAGATTCTGAAATGGGCGATTTTGGTGATCGTGGTGCTGGTGGTCGGGGCGTTGGTGGCGGGGTATTTCGGGCTGAACGCGATGGTTCGCAGGTCCGTGCAAAGCCAGTCGGCCAAGTCGCTGAACCTGCCGACGGAACTGGGCAGCGCGGATTTGTCGATCTTCGGAGGCAAACTTTCGCTGGCGAACTTCAAGATCGGCAATCCCAAGGGGTACTCGGCCGACAACCTGTTCACCCTGGGAGGTGTGGACCTGGATGTGAGCTACTCGCAGCTTCGCCAAGATCCCATGCGGGTGAAGTCGATCAACATCCAAAGCCCCAAGCTGGTGCTCGAGCGGTCGGGGATGAAGCTGAACCTGCAGGCGGCGATGGATCAGATGACGCCCAGCCAACCGGCCAAGGAACCGACGCGGCTCATCATCGACGAGCTTTTGGTGACCAACGCGCAGGTGGTCATCAGGCCGAACATTCCTGGATTGCGCGAGCAGTATGAGTTGACCATCCCGCCGATCACGTTGAAGGACATCGGGACGGCCGACGGGGCGAAGAACGGGGCGGCGATCAAGGAGGTGGTGATGCTGCTGGGCACGTCGATGGCGGCGAAAGCGGCGGAATCGAGGAACCTGCCGCCGGAGCTTAAGCAGTTGCTGGACGCCGATTTGGGGCATCTGACCGAGGCGTTGCAGAAGCAGTTCAACACCAAGATTCAGGAGGTCGCGGGTGACTTGGCCAAGCGCCTGCCGGGGAATGTGGGGAAATTGGTGGAGGATGCGGCGAAGAATCCGCAGGAACTACTGAGGGACCCCGGCAAGAGCCTCCAGAAGGGGTTGGAGGGATTGGCGCCGGGGAGCAAGAAGGAAGAGGGGAAGTAGGATTATTGGAGCGGACGGGATTTTCAGCTTGATTCCCGGCAGCTTGGCGGAAGGCGGGGGCGAGGCGGCCTCGACGTTATGCACAAGTCAGCCCTCCGTCCTAGACTGCGCTCTTGGCATGCGATAGGTAGCATAGCCGCCCTCGGCTGTGTCCCTCGTTGGCACGCCAGCCTCAATTCACTCAGCCGGGGCGGCTGAGCTACATGAAGTTCCCCGTTGGCACGGCAGCCTCCATTCACTCAGCCGGGGCGGCTGAGCCACATGAAGTCCCTCGTTGGTACGCCAGCCTCAATTCACTC
>JBBSAF010000416.1:0-2269 GCA_038252525.1 Tepidisphaerales bacterium | reverse complement strand
CCGCGGCCCCGTGGTGGCTCACTAACATCGCATGTCCCCAACCGGGGTCGCCGCCCTCGGGGCCGGCCCCCCGCCATGTCACCGAGGCCCGAAACCTACTTCGCCGCCCAGTTGAACCCCCGCCGCATCAGCGTCAGGCACGGTTCCGACCCCACGATCTTCGCATCGTGTCCCAGCGAGTTGTAGAACACCCGGCCTTTGCCGTGATGCCGCGTCCACACCACCGGCATGTCGAACGTCCCGTTCACCGAGTGCGGCCCGGCCGCCACCGGGAACTGCGTCGTCGCCAGCACCCGGTTCGACGGATCGACATGCATGTAATACTGCTCGGACTTCACGTCGAAGTCCTCCAGCCCCTCGACGATCTCCCCGGCGCCCTTGACCAGCCGCACGCGATAGGTCGTCCCGTCGCCTCCCGGATGCCCCACGAACTGCCCCCCGGTGAGCATCTGCCATTCGCAGCACTCCCGGAACGAATCGCACATCCCCCCGTGACAACCCGCGAGCCCCACGCCCGACTCCACAGCCTTCAACACCGGGTTGACCTGCTCCCGGCGATCTTCCCCATCGTCCACACCGGAACGATCAGGCTCAGCCCCATCAACTTCGATTCGTCCTTGAAGGCGTCGAGCGTGTCCGACACCTCCACCTCGAAACCGTCCTCGGCCAGCACCCGCCGGAAGATCTCCGCGACCTCCTTGGGTTGATGTCCGTCCCAGCCGCCCTGCACGATCAAAGCCTTGCGTTTCATGATGGTTCGCTCCCTTGGATTGAGGATGCCGCGCCGGCCCCGCCGACGCGCGATCGCCGCATGATACGGATTCGACCCGCCCCACGCCACAGGCGCCAACGACGCCAACGTCCCACCCCGCCGCGATCACCACGCCGCCCCTCGCCCCCGGTCGGCCCCCCGCCGCAATCCCCGCATTGATGCTCCCCCAGGCCTCCGCACCCCGGACATCAGCCCTCGTTGTTATACTGCTCGCTGGCCATATTGAGACAATTCGCTTGGGTAAACACGCGATGCGACGCATGTTCCGAGCCATTGCGAATGTCTCATGGAAGGCCGCGAGCAGTATATACACAAGTCCGTCGCCGCCGGCCGCAGTCGTCGCGGGGCCGCCTCGGCCCCGTCAGGGGAGACCACCGGGCGAAGATGGGTTTGGAGGTTGTGAAAACCCCCGTTGAGCGCCGTCCTCATCGGCTTGAATTGGAAAAACGGGGGCGAGGCGCCCCCGCGACGCGGAAACCACGGCGGTGGGTCGGTGACTTGTGTATAACAACGAGGCCATCACCCCCCCGCGCCACCGCCCGCCGACTCCAACGCCTCCCAGCGCGCCATCAACCCATCCAGACCCTCGCACAGCCCCTCGATGTCCCCCAGGAACTCCTTCGCCTCCAGCGGCGTCACCTCCGTCTCCAGCGCCAACACACACAACTTGATCCCATTGAACTTCCCCCGAATGTCATGCCGCAACATCCGCAACTCCTCATCCATCATGCTCCCTCGCTTCCCGATCCCCCGAACCCGTCCATTCGATCCCGACCCGCCACCGCCTCCCTCCCGCCACCGCCGTTTCGCCTCCGCTGTTATACCCCGCCCATCGCCCCCGCGCCCATCACAGCACATACCGCGCCCGATTGACCACCCACTGCACCAGCCGGTCCCCCCACGGCCTTCTCCGCCAATCCCGCAGGTCGATCCGCCGGGCGTATCGCACATCACTGTCGAACAGCGAGCGGATCTGCCGCCCGAACTCCTCGCTGCGGATCAGCACCGACAGCTCGCAGTTGTATTCCACGCTCCGATAGTCCAGGTTGATCGACCCCATCACCGTCGTGTGCTCGTCGATCAGCAGCGTCTTGGCGTGCAGCACCGCCCCCTGCCGCTCATGGATGACGACCCCCGCGTTCATGAGCGTCTCATAAAACGAGCGCGCCGCCGTCACCAGCAACTTCACATCCCCGCGCCCCGGCAGCATCAGCTCCACCCGCACCCCCCGTTGGGCCGCGTCGCACAATTCCCCGATCAACCCGTCCGACGGCGCGAAATACGCCATCGTCAGCCGGCTGTTCCCCTTCGCACCCCGCAACAGCCGCTGGAAAAACGCCCACAGCGGGCTGTCGATCGTCGGCGCCGACGCCAACACCCCGATCGCGCACCCCCCATCCCCGTCGCTCGGCCGCTCCAATGCCCCGTGATACCCCGCGATCGTTCCCGCGAACGTCGGCCGACGCGCCAACACCCGTCCCCGACGCGTCTCCCACT
>JBBSAF010000415.1:0-2275 GCA_038252525.1 Tepidisphaerales bacterium | reverse complement strand
CCTTGGATGAATGCGACTTGGCGTGACGACGGCGGCGGTCTTGATCTGGAATGTTCATGTGATCCTATTGCCTTGGATGAATGCGAGAGGGTGTTCCCCCTTTTGGATCGCAGGGGACACTTCGGCTTCGGCGGCGCACTTTTCGGTGTGTGAATGCGACCCGATTTTCCGGGGGGTTAAAACGGGTGCGGCGAGAAAAAGTTCAATGGTCGGCAATCCCTCGTGCCCAGCCGCGAACGAATTGAAGAATGGCGGCCACCTCGCGTCGTTTCATCCGGTGTTTTTCGGCCAACTTGTTCATGCTTCGCCCGTGGAGGAAGTATTCGATGCCGAGTTGTCGGTATTCGGGTCGCAACACCTTGCCGAAGTCGGTCAGGGCGACGGAGACCGGATCGTGGAGGCGTGCCCCGATGCGGTGCAGGCGTCGGGTGAGGGTGGCCGTCGGCACGCTCATGATTTTCGCCATCTGATGGAATGACAAGGTGTTGCGCGCCGAGGCCTGGACGAGCGCCAAGTCGCTTGGGGGAAGGAACCTGGCCCGGTCGAGCATCCGGTCGAGCAGGGCGGTGGAGCCGATGCGGCGGTTTTCCGATTCGTCGCGGAGTTGACGCATGGGGCGTTCCCCCCTTCCAAGACCCTGCCGTTGGCGAGCGGGGCCGGCCGCGCCACCCACCCGGACGGGTCCGCCAGAGTTGAATAAACATTGAACTTTTGCCAATCTACCGAATCTGTTAGGGTCTTGTCAAGTATTTTCTTTACTTTTTTTCCTCGGGGAGGTACACAAGAGGTTTGGACGGCGACCGAGGGTCGCGTGCGGGAGCGGATATGGAACCCATGGGCGTGAAATTGCGTCGTCGGCGCCGTCGCGAGGGGCTGACGCTCGATGAGCTGGCGGCGAAGACGGCCATCAGCAAGCCGTACCTCTCGCTGATCGAGACCGGGCGGGTGCCCAATCCCCCGAGCGATGAGAAGTTGCGCAAGCTCGAGCGGGTGTTGGGGTTCAATCCCGGCGAGCTTCTGTCCCAGGCGCATTTGCAGCGCACGCCGCGGGATGTGCGGGAGGCGCTGCGGCGATTGGTGGCCGACCGGGAATCGTCGCGGTCGGCGTCGGCGGGCGGGCCCATCAACTTGGACGATGCCTATCTGTCGGGGATGCTGCATCAACTGGTGGAATCGGCGGCGTCGAACATCCAACCCGTGGGGATTCGGGCGATTCCGGTCATCAACAAAGTGGCGGCGGGGTACCCGACGGATTTCACGGATTTGGATTATCCCAAGGGCGTCGCCGACGATTATGTGAGCGGGCCGGGCGTGGAGGATCCGACGGCGTTCGGGGCGCGGGTGTGCGGGGACTCGATGACGCCCAAATACGGCGAGGGCCAGATCGTGGTGTTCTCCCCGCAGGCGGCCATCCGCGATGGCGATGACTGTTTCGTGCGGTTCGAGGATGGCACGACGACGTTCAAGCGGGTGTTTTTCGAGACCGACGACGGCGGCGCCGAGTCGATCCGTTTGCAGCCGCGCAACGAGCGCTACCCGGCCCGCATTTTTCCTCGCGAACGCATCAATGGATTGTATCGGGCGGTGTATAAGTATGAGAGGATCGGGGGAGTCGGTTGATGGGTGGCAGTTGGCAGTAAAGACCGTGCGGATAGTTACTTGCAACTTATAACTTATAACTTACAACCTACAACTCACAACTCGCAACCGGAGCTTCATCCATGAACATGCGAAAGATCGGCGATCTGGACGTATCCGAAATCTCCTTTGGCTGTTGGACGATGGGGGGGCTGAATTGGGTCGATGGGCAGCCCAATGGATGGGCGAATGTCGATGAGGAGGAGGTGGCGGCGGGGATCAAGGTGGCGCTGGATGCGGGGGTGAATCATTTCGACAACGCCGATGTGTACGGCAACGGACGGGCCGAGCGGATGTTGGCGCGGGTGCTGAGGAAACTGGGCGTCAAGAGCCAATCCGTCATCATCGCCACCAAGGTGGGGCATTTCCCCGGCACGGCGCCCCACGCCTACGAGCCGGCCCATATTCGCCACCAATGCGAGCAGTCGCTGATCAATCTGGGGCGGGATTGCATCGACATTTACTATCTGCATCACGGCTCGTTCGGGGAGAACGACCGGTATCTGCACGGGGCGGCCGACACGCTGGACGCGCTGGTGAAGGAGGGGAAGGTGCGTGTGAAGGGCCAGTCGGCGTATTCGGCCGATGATTTCGAGAAGGCGGTGCCGGTGGTGAAGCCGGCGGTGTTGCAGTCGTG
>JBBSAF010000414.1:0-2286 GCA_038252525.1 Tepidisphaerales bacterium | reverse complement strand
GAGAAGACGAAAAACGCTTTCCCTCCCCACTCGCAACTCGGCCCGGTAGGCGGTAGGCGGAAGGAGGGTAGGCGGAGAAGACACAAAACGCTTTCCGTCCCCACTCGCAACTCGGCCCGGTAGGCGGAAGGCGGAAGGAGGGTAGGCGGAGAAGACACAAAACGCTTTCCCTCCCCACTCGCAACTCGCAACTCGCAACTCGCAACTCAATTCGGCGTCCACGGCATCGAGAGGTATTTGCGGAGGACTTGCTCGGCGGGTTTGTTTTCGGGGGTGTAGCCTTTGTCGGTCGGGCCGCCGGGGCCGACGGTCCATTCCCAGATCATGAAGCCGCCGAGGTGGGGGTTGCCCTGCCAGCTCTGGAAGAATCCCTCGTACAGGCGTTTTTGCAGGTCCAGATCGACGGGCAGTTCGGTGCGGGTGTAATCCCAGGGTTCGTGGGCGGCGTTTTGGAGGCTGCACCAGCCGACCTCGAGGAACAGGATGGGTTTGTGGATTTTCATGGAGAATCCGACGAGATCCTCTTGGATTTGCCGCCAGCGGAACTTGATCTGGTCGAGCGTCACGGTGTGGTCGGGGCCCATTTTGTAGTAGCTGTTGAGGCCGAACAGATCGAGCTGGTCCCAGAAGGTCACGGCGGTGTAATGGTCCCAGTTGGATGAGTAGGTGAGCAGGCCGGAGTATTGTTTGCGGATTTGGCGGATGGTTTTGGTCCACTCGTCGAGCTTGGTTTCGGTGCTGACCAGTTCCGAGCCGACGACGAGCACATCGACGCCGTTGGCCTGGGCGATCCAGGCGAAATGGCCGATCATGTCGCGGTAGCTGGCCCACCATTCGGTCCAGTTCTCGGGCGCCAGGGTTCCGCGCCATTCGGTGTCGCGGGGGTTGTCCAGGAGGACGATGGGCATGAGGATGACGCGGAGCTTTTTGGCCTTGGCGCGGGCGATGAGGGCGGCGAGTTGATCGGGGGTGGGGGTCATGCGCATGTCGAGGTAGATGCGGCTGGATCGGCCGTTTTCCTGGCGGGCGTCGACCACCAGCAGCACGGTGTCGCCGCCGACGGCCGCGATTTGATCGATGGCGTGTTCATACTTGTCGATCCAATCGACCCGCTGGATCTGGATTCCCGCGCCGCGTAACGGCAGCTTGTCGCGCTGCTTGGCCGAGAGGGTGGTGGGCGTCGTCGGCGGGGGGGCGGCGGGGTCGTCGGCGGCGTTGGAGGCGTTGCGGGGCGACATCACGCATCCGAGCACCACCAGGTAGGCGGCCAAGGCGACGGCGACGACGACGGGCAGGGGTTTGGGTTTCATGAAGATTTCACGGGGCGCGATCGGAAGGCCGGTCACGGGGCGCCGGTCACTGGGCCGGTCACACGGGGCCGGTCACGGGGCGGGGAACTCGCGGCGCAGGCGATCGGGGGACTGTTCGGCGATCTTCAGGGCCGTGACGCGAAGGAGTTTATATCCTTGGCCGAAATCCTGCCACTCGAACTCCCATTGGCTGGTCATGGGGCGGCCCATGGTGGCGGCCTGTTCGCTGTAGACGGTCACATCGACGGGGATGACGGTGTCGATGCGGTGGGCGTCGGCGGACAGCACGCGCAGGGTGGTGAACTCGAAGCGCTTTTGGGCGGTTTGGGCGGCGGCGAGCAGTTGGTCGCGGTTGGAATAGAGGGCCAACGGGATGCCGCTGGCCGAGAGGGACGCCTTGCGGTCGAGGAGGTTCTCGAAGGTGGTCCAATCCTTGTCGCGGAAGGCGGCGACGAAGGCCTTGGATTGTTTGACGGCGGTCTCGACGGGGGTATCGACGTAATAACTGACAAAGGCGAGTGCGACGGCGAGGAGGGCGGCGGCGACGCCGGCGGTGCGTTGGGGGATGTTGCGGCGGTTGTTGCCCATGAAGAAGGCGACGGCGCCGCCGAGGAGGAGGAGCGTCGGGAGCCACCAGGGGGTGGAGAAGAGGTAATCGGTCATGTTCGCAGTGTCGCCCGATGCCGACGGGGAGGCAAGCGACAGGAGGCAAGCGGGAACAGGTGACAGGCGGGAACAGGTGACAATTTCATGGCGTTGTGACAGGGCGCAAGCGGGACGGAATGGGGGCGGCGCTGCGACGGCGCTGCGTCGGACCGACGGGCGGCGGGACGGGGCATGGAGGGGATCGACGGGGGACGGGGGCGGGCGGCGGGCGGCGGGCGGGGAAGGTGGGGCCGCTCGGCCCCTCGGCCTCACGGCTTATCGGCTTTCGGCGGCGTACAAAGGTTTACGGCGGATAATTAACCGTTGTGGG
>JBBSAF010000413.1:0-2313 GCA_038252525.1 Tepidisphaerales bacterium | reverse complement strand
TCGATCAAGTCGGTGAGCCACCGCCGCCGCGATCTCCGCGGAGCGCGTCGGCCCCGTTGGTGGAACAGGGTTGGGTCAACACGATGCGCCACCACCGTCCCGATCTCCGGCGCGGGCGTCGCCGGGGGTGTTGGAATACCCTTCGATCAATTCGATGAGGCGGCGGGCTTCGGTGGCGGCGGTGTGGTTTTTGGCGACGGTGGCGGCGCCGGCGGCGCCCATTTCGGTGAGTCGCTCGGGGGTCGCGGCCAAGGCGCTTCGCATGGCCTCGACGAGGCGTTCGACCGAACCGGGGGGGATGAGCCAGCCGCTGACGCCGGGTTCGACGAGCTCGGGGACGCCGGCGATGGCGGTTCCGATGACGGGGCGATGGAGGGCGAGGGATTCCATCATGACGACGGGGAGTCCCTCGGCGAAGCTGGGGAGGACCAGGGCGCGGCTGTCGAGGAGGGTTTGACGGACCTGCTCGCCGGTTCGCCAGCCGGCGAGGGTGACGCGGTCGGCGAGGTGGTGTTCGGCGATGGCCGATTCAAGGGCGGGGCGGAGTTCGCCGTCGCCGACGAGGGTGAGGTGGAAATCGACGTTGTCGCGGGCGAGTCGGGCGGCGGCCTCGATGAGGAGGAGCTGGCCTTTTTGTTCGCTGAGGCGTCCGATGTTGACCAGGCGCGGGGCCGACGGCGGGGGGGTGATGTCCGCGGAAAGGAATTGGTCGTCCAGGCCGCAGTGGACGACGTGGATTTTGGGCCATTGGGAATGGTCGCACCAGCGGAAGAGTTGGCTTTTGCCGAAGTCGCTGATGGCGACGACGAAGGCGGCGGCGTGGATTTTGGCGGTGAGGGCGATGAATTGGGGCTTGTCGTACTCTTCGGGGCCGTGGGAGGTGAAGCTGAAGGGCGGGCCGCCGAGAAGGCGGGTCAGCAGGGCGACGGTGGTGGAGTTGGTGCCGAAGTGGACATGGAGGTGGGTGATGGATTGTTCGGCGAGGCGGCGTCGGAGGAGGCAGGCCTCGGCGAGGTAGACGAGGTGCATGGGTCGGCCGCGTTCGGAGCGTCGGCCGAGGCGGAAGGCGGCGCGGAGGACGCGGAAGAATCGCATGGGGCGGGTGAGGGCGGCGACGAGGGTGGCTGCAAGCAATCCGACGGCGCCGGCATCGAGGAGGGCGCGGGTTTTGGTTTGCTCGGCGCGGTCGCGCGGATCGACGAGGGGTGTTTCGGTTCGGCGGACGGTATGGCGCGCGACGGGGTGGCCGGCGGCCTCGATGGCGGCGATCTCTCGCCGGATGAAGCTGTGGCTGGGCTGGGGATACTGGTTGACGAGGTAAGCGAGTTTCACGCGGCGGTGGCCTCCGGGCGCTTGTATTCGATGACGCGGCTTTGGCGGCCCAGGAGTCGCAAGAGGATGAACCGCAGTTGCCCCCAGGCTTGGGGGATCTTGCCGAGGGCGACATGACGGGCGTAGAGGTTGGCGTAGGGGCCGAATCGCGGTCGGACGGATCGGGCGATTTTCCACGCGAGCAAGCCGTAACCGAGCGGCAATAGCAGCAGGGACAGGCCGCGGGTGGGCCAGAGCGGGGCGAAGGCCAGGAGGGGCAGGAGAAATCCCCAGACGTAGTTGCTGCGGACCTCGCGGACCCCGTGGTTTTCGGGGGGCTTGCCATGCATGGCGGCGCCGAGGGCGTAGGCGTGTCCGGCGCGGACGTTGCGCTTCCACCACTGGGTGAAGCGGGTCATGGCCGCATCGTGGAGGGTCATGTCGGCGTCGAGGCGCTCGATGACCCACTTGGCTTTGCGAAGGCGGACGCAGAGCTCGGGTTCCTCGCCGGCGATGACGGCGGGGTCGTAGCCGCCGATGGCCGTCAGCGCGGCGGAGCGGATGAGGGCATCGCCGCCGCAGGATTTGGCGGCGCCGACGGGGGTGTCCCATTCCAGGTCGCACAGGCGGTTGTAACGGGAGGCGTCGGGGAAGCGTTCGCGGCGGCGGCCAGAGACGACGGCGACGGTGGGATGGGCGTCGAGGTGGGCGGCGGCGGTTTCGATCCAGCGGGGCAGGACCTCGCAGTCGCCATCGACGAACTGGATGTAGGCGAGATCGGGATGGTCGGCGAGCAGTCGGTCGAAACCGGCGTTGCGGGCGCGGGCGGCGGTGAAGGGTTGGCGGGGGTCGAGCTCGACGACAAGGGCGCCGCGCTGCCGGGCGGCTTCGGGGGAGCCATCGACGGAGCCGGAATCGACGTAGACGATGGCGGCGGCGCGGGCGGTGAGCGAATCGAGGCAACGGATGAGGCGCTGGCCTTCGTTGCGTCCGATGGCGACG
>JBBSAF010000412.1:0-2314 GCA_038252525.1 Tepidisphaerales bacterium | reverse complement strand
CGGCGGGGCTGCCGGTCGAGAAAAAAGGGGGAAAGGTCCTGCCGCTCGATCGACAGGTGCAGTTGACGGCGGGGTTGATCGTGCTGATCGGGGCGGCGCTGGGGTACCGGCTGAACCATTGGTACTTTCTAATATGCGCGTTCGTGGGGTTGGGATTGGCGGTGGCCGGGGCGACGGGGTTCTGCCCGATGGGGATCCTGATGGCGAAGATGCCGTGGAACCAGAAGGCGGGGATCGGCGCGAGTTGCGCCGGCGGCGCGGCGTAGGGCGGATGGCGCGGACGGCGGGGGAGGGGACCGCTTCATCACGGGCGCGGCTCGTCAAAGCGGGAGGGAACGGCTTCCCCGCGGTCGCGGCTCGTTGAACAGGATCGGGGGCGGGGCGCCGCCACGCGAAGGAGGGGGTTTGGGGGAGTCGGGGGTTGCAACGATGGAGACGGACATGGCATTGAAAATCGTGATCGTGGGCGGGGTGGCCGGCGGGATGAGCGCGGCGACGCGGGCGCGGCGGATGAACGAATCGGCCGAAATCGTGGTGTTCGAGAAAAGCGGCTTCATCTCTTTCGCCAATTGCGGGCTGCCCTATCACATCGCCGGACGAATCGCCGATGAATCCAAGCTTCTGGTGACGACGGTGGCCAAGGTGGCAGAGCGATACCGCATCCACGCGCGGGTGTTGCATGAAGTGACGGCCATCGACCGCGGTCGCAAGGTCGTCACCGTGCGCGATCTGACGGCCGGCAAGACCTTCGAGCAACCCTACGACAAACTGATCCTGGCGCCGGGGGCGTCGGCCATCGTGCCGCCGATGGCGAACATCGACTCATCCAACGTGTTTTTGATGCGCTGCATGGAGGACACGCGGGCGATCCAATCGTGGCTCGCCGAGGCCAAGCCCAAGCGGGTGGCCATCGTCGGCGCGGGCTTCATCGGGCTGGAGATGGCCGAGGCGATGCGCGACCGCGGGCTGGAGGTGACGCTGATCGAGAAGGCGCCGCATCCCCTGCCACCCTTGGATGCGGAACTGTCCGGCTGGCTGTCGGCGGAATTGCGCAAACATGGCGTCGCGCTCCTGGCTGGAATCGGATTGTCGAGCCTCGACGCGACCGGCGGCAAGGTGACGGCGGTGGGAACCGATGATGGAACGGCGGTTGCGACCGACGGGGTGATCCTGTCGATCGGCGTGCGGCCGAATGTCGGCTTGGCCAGGGACGCGGGATTGAAGATCGGCGCGAGCGGGGCGATCGCGGTGGATGAATATCATCGGACCCGCGATCTCGACATTTACGCCGTCGGGGACGCCGCCGAGGTGGTCCATCAGGTGACGGGATTGCCGGGTCGGGTTCCGCTTGCCGGTCCGGCCAACCGGGATGGGCGCCAAGCCGGTCAGCACGCGGCGACGGGATCGTCGGACGCGGCGGGGAAGGTGCTCGGCACGGCGATCGTGCAGGTGTTCGATCTGACCATCGGGATGACGGGGCTGGGCGAGTTCCAGGCGAAGGTCGCGGGGCTGGACGTGGACAGCGCCTATGTGCTGGCCGGGAACCACGCGGGATATTATCCCGGTGCGACGCAGATCCGGTTGAAATTGGTGTACCGAAAGTCCGATGGCAAGGTGATCGGCGCCCAGGCGGTGGGGGCCGACGGGGTGGACAAGCGGATCGACGTGATCGCCACCGCGATGGCGTTCGGGGCGACCGTGGACCATCTGGCGAAGTTGGATCTGGCGTACGCCCCGCAGTTCGGGTCGGCCAAGGATCCGGTGCATCTGGCGGCGTTCGTGGCGCAGAACCAGCGCCGGGGATTGATGGACGCGGTGGCGCCGGACGATCTGGATGGAGAACAGTTGCTGGATGTTCGGACCGACGTGGAGTTCAAGGCCGGGGCGCTGCCGGGGGCCCAACATATTCCCGTCGATGAACTGCGCGACCGGCTCGATGAGCTGGATCCGGCCAAGTCGCTGGTGATTTATTGCGGCGTGGGGTTGCGCGGATTCGTGGCCCAGCGGATCTTGACCCAACATGGATTCGCGCACGTGCGGAACCTCAAGGGCGGGTACACGCTGGCGATGGCGGGGAAGGCGTGATGCGGAAATGACGGTGGCGCCGGCCGGTGAAGACCTGCTCCCTTATGAGCAGGCCCATTGGGAAAAATGGTCCGCCGTCGGTGCGCGACGAGCCGCGCGACGAGCCGCGAGCGGGGGCGGGCGGGGCCGGGCGGGGAGGCGTGGCGCCATGCCGCTCCCTCGCGGTCAGGGCCCGCGGGGGAGTCGCGGCTTGCGAGGAGAGTCGCGGCGGGCGGGGAGCTCCACACGG
>JBBSAF010000411.1:0-2344 GCA_038252525.1 Tepidisphaerales bacterium | reverse complement strand
TGAGCTGGCGCAGGAGGGCCTTTTCGCGGACGATCGAGGCGTAATGCAGGCCGTGGGCGGCCGAGGGGACGGTGTTTAGGATTTTGGCGAGGTATTCGACGCCGCCGATTTCGTCGAGGAGCTGGCGCTTGGAGAGCTCTTCGCGGACGATCACCGCGTCGATGGGGCGGTTCTGCTCGTAGAGGGAGCGGATGGCCTCGTAGAGGATTTGGTTGTCGGCGAGATAGAACGAGTCGGCGGCGACGAGGGGGAGGATTTCGCCGAGCATGTCCTTGGTGCCGTCGAGCATCATGGACGCCAGCAGGCACATCTCGGCGTCGAGGGAGTGGGGGGGCAGGCGGTCGAACTGGGCGGCGATGTTGGAGTCGATCAACTGCGTCATGGCGAGAGTCCGGTGCGAAAAGAAGCCAACACGTTGAGGACGGAACGGGGCTGATGCAAGGATATTCCGACAGAGCCGATCGCCCGCGCGGACGGCTCGGAGAAGGCGGGGCCGAGGGGCCTCTTTGATATACACAAGTCACCGGCCAGTCGCCGTCGCTCTCGTGGGGCGGGGGCGCCTCGCGCTCATTTTTATACACAAGTCGCCGGCCAGTCGCCGTCGCTCTCGTGTCGCGGGGGCGCCTCGCCCCCGCTTTTCCAATTCAAGCCGATGAGGACGGCGCTCAGCGGGAGTTTTCACACTCTCCAAACCCATCTTCGCCCGGTGATCTCCCCCTGGACGGGGCCGAGGCGGCCCCGCGACAGAAGATGACAGAAAGACTGGGTTCCTTACGTTGACGGCATTGGGCGCCTCGCCGCCACGACATCCAACGCGGTGGCAAAGGAGTCAGGGTACGCTACCGCAGTCCAGATACCGGATCGCGGATCGGAGCACGGCAACGTCGCCATCCATGCTTATCGCGGCGGCCGTCTTGGCGTTGCCACCGCCGCTTGCGGGCCCACTTTAGCACAACGAAAGTCCGCGCGCCGATGGGGGTCGGGGCGCGGACAGGTTATCCACTTGTCGTCCACGGACGCGGCAAGAATCCGGCTTCCGCGGTCGCGGTCACTCGGCGTCGTCGGCGGACTGGGCGGCGGTCTCGGCGGTCTTGCGGGCGGTCTCCATGGCCGCTTTGCTGTCGGCGTCGGGGGCGACCCACACTTTCACGTCCGCCCGCAAATCCTCGGCGAATCGCACCTCGACTATGTAGGTGTCGATGTGGTCGAGCTTGCCGGGGAGATTGATGTCGTCGGCGTGGATGTTGAAGCCATGTTCCTTGAGGGCATTGGCCACGTCGGTGGCGCTGACCGAGCCGAACAGGTGCCCCTGCTCGTTGGCGCGGCGTTCGAGGGTGACTTCCTGGCCCTCGAGCCGCTTGATGAGGGCGGCCTGCTGATCGCGGCGTTCGCGCTCGACGCGCTCGATCTCCTTGCGGCGTTCCTCGACCTTCTTGAGGTTGCCGGGGGTGGGCTCGACGGCCAAGCCCTTGGGGATCAGGAAGTTGCGGGCGAAGCCCGAGGTCACATCGACGACATCGCCGACGCGGCCGACGTTCTTGACCGATTCATTGAGAAGCACTTTCACTCGCGCCATGGTTCACCTTCTTATCGTGGGTTGATGGGTATGTGGGGTTGATTTCGACGATCATCCGATCAAAACGGGATGTCGTCCTCCTTGAACTCCTGCTCATCGCCGAAAGGTTCGGCCTGCGGCGACTGCTGTTGGGGGGCGGGTCGGTTGCCGCGTGGCGGGGCCGACTGACGGGGACGCTGGGATTGGTCCTCATATCCACCGCCGCCGCCGCCACCGGCGTTACCGGCGCCGCCACCGCCCGGACCGCCGGCGCCTTGGGGACCGCCGAGAAGTTGGAAGTTCTCGATGACGACGGTGACCTTGCTGCGTTTGCCGCCGCCCTGCTTGTCCTCCCAGGAGTCGTATTTCAGGCGTCCGTCGATGAAGAGGGGTCGGCCCTTCTGGCAGTATTGGTTGATGATTTCGGCCTGTCGTCCGAAGGCGGTGCAATCGATGAACGTGACCTCCTCGCGTTCCTCGCCGGACTGGGTCTTGAACTTGCGGTTGCAGGCCAGCCCGAACTCCGCGACGGCGGTTTGGCTGGGGAGGTATTTCAGTTGTGGATCGCGGGTGAGGTTCCCCAGGAGGATGACCTTGTTGAAACTCGCCATGATCGCCACCTTTCGTTGTCGGACTTCGGCGTGAGGACCGGCGCCCCGCGGGCGTTGCGGTCGGGGTGGAAGGCTCAATCCTTGTCGGATTCGCCGCCGTCGTCGCGCCGGGGTCGGCGTCCGCCGCGGTCGCCGCCACGATCGCCGCCACGGTCGCCGCGATCGCCGCGATCTCCGC
>JBBSAF010000410.1:0-2352 GCA_038252525.1 Tepidisphaerales bacterium | reverse complement strand
TTAAGGCGTTTTTGCTTCTCTTTGCGTTCGACGATGGAGCCTTCGTTGACGCCGATGCGGATGGGAATGCCCTTGGCTTTGCAGGCGTCGATGACTTGTTCGACCTGGGTTTTGTCCTGGATGTTGCCGGGGTTGAGGCGGATTTTGTGGACGCCGGCTTCGATGGCTTCCATGGCGCGTTGGAAATGGAAGTGGACGTCGGCGACGATGGGGACGGTAACTTGTTTGAGGATTTCCTTGAGGGCTTCGGTGTCTTTTCGCTCGGGGACGGCGACTCGGACGATGTCGGCGCCGGCCTTGTGGAGCTTGTTGATTTCAGCGACGCATTTGTCGATTTCGTAGGTGTAGCCGGAGGTCATGGACTGAACGGAGACGGGGGCGTCTCCGCCGATGAGGACGTTACCGACTTTCACTTGGCGCGTTTTGCGGCGCTGGATCATGTGGGGCTCCTGTAGGGCGTGGGGTGAAGAGCGGGGTATTGTACCGAAAAGGGGGATGGGTGGGGAAGCGGTCATTGAAAGTCGTGGCAAGGGAATGAAAGGACCCGCGGAGCGATGGGCTTCGCGGGTCTTTTTATTTTTATTTTTATTTTTATTCGGGCATCGGCTGCGGCCGATACCGGCGATGCCATCGCCGGCTTTGGTTGGCGGGATCAACGGGCGAAGTCGACGGCTCTTACTTCGCGGAGGACGGTGACTCGGATTTCGCCGGGGTAGGTCATTTCGGCCTGGATGCGCTTGGCGATGTCGCGCGCGATGAGTTTGCTGGTGGCGTCGTCGCAGCGTTCGGGGTCGACGATGACTCGGACTTCGCGGCCGGCCTGGATCGCGAATGCCATGCGTACGCCCTGGAAGGAGGTGGCGATGCCTTCGAGATCGCGGAGTCGTTTGATGTAGCGTTCGAGGGTTTCGCGGCGCGCGCCGGGGCGGGCGCCGGAGATGGCGTCGGCGGCCATGATGATGGGGGTGTAGGGGCTGGTGGCGGGGATGTCGGAGTGGTGGCCGCCGATGGCATTGAGGACGGCTTCGTTTTCGCCGAGTTTGCGGACGAACTCCATGCCGATGGCGGGGTGGCCGCCTTCCTGGTCGTGGTCCATGGCCTTGCCGATGTCGTGGAGGAGGCCGGCACGCCGGGCGAGGGAGCCATCGAGGCCGAGTTCATCGGCGATCATCTGGGAGAGGAAGGCGACTTCGACGGAGTGGCGCAGGACGTTTTGGCCGTAGGATGTGCGGTAGTGGAGGCGTCCGATCATGTCGACGATTTTGGGGTGGAGGCCCTGGATGTTGCATTCGAGGACGGCTTTTTTGCCGGCCTGTCGGATGAGGTTTTCGACTTCCTTCTGGGTGAGGTCGACGATTTCTTCGATGCGCGCGGGGTGGATCCGGCCGTCGGCGATGAGCTTTTCCATGGTGAGTTTGGCGACTTCGCGGCGGACGGGGTCGAAGCAGTTGACGGTGATCAGGCCCGGGGTGTCGTCGATGATGACGTCGACGCCGGTGGCTTGTTCGAAGGCGCGGATGTTGCGGCCTTCACGTCCGATGATGCGGCCCTTCATGTCGTCGGAGGGGATTTCGACGCTTTTGGTGGTGCCTTCGCTGGTGACTTCGGCGGCGTAACGCTGCATGGCGGAGAGCAGGATGTTGGTGGCTTTTTGCTTGGCTTCGTCCTTGGCGGCGTCTTCGATTTTGGCGACCATGAGGGCGGTATCGTGGCGGACTTCGTTTTCGATGCGGGTGAGGAGGAGTTGGCGGGCTTCTTCAAAGCTCATGGAGGTGATGCGAAGGAGGGCGTCTTTCTGCTGGGCGAGGGTTTCGTCGAGGGCTTTGTCCTTGGTTTCGATGGCTTTTTTGCGATCGGTGACGGAACGTTCCATCGACTCGAGATTCTTCTCTTTCATGGAGAGCGTGTCGAGCTTGCGGTCGAGAACGTCTTCGCGTTTTTGAAGCCGTTGTTCCTGTTCGCGCATTTCCTTGCGGACGCCTTCGACTTCCTTGTCGGCATTTTCTTTGATGCGAAGGTATTCAGATTTGCCGTCGATTTCGGATTTTTTGACGATTTCGGCGGCCTGGGACTGGGCCTTTGCGAGCACGTCGGCGGCATCGGATTGCTTTTTCTGGAGGGCGGAGTTGGCCTTATTTTTGAGGACCATGGATGCGACGGCGACGCCGGCGACGATGCCGACGATCAAACCGGCAATGGGGAGGAGGATGAACCACAACATGTATAACCCCTATCAACAGGCGCCGTGGTAAGCGCGGACACCTGGCCAAGTAATGAATGTTGCGGAAACACCATGCCCCGCAACGGTTGATAGGGGTTCATTTCAGGATCGCCGGTGGTTCTCAGGCCCGG
>JBBSAF010000409.1:0-2394 GCA_038252525.1 Tepidisphaerales bacterium | reverse complement strand
GCGAAGATGGGTTTGGAAGCTGTGAAACCCCCGTTGATCGCCGTCCTCATCGGGCAACCGCTCGCGGCGGTGTGCCCACGGGGGAAGGCAATGACCCTTCACTCAGCCGGGGGCGGCTGAGCTACAGGAATCGCCGGGGGCCATAGGGGAGTTGGGCATCACAACGGGGCGGGGCGGCCCCGCGACGTGGAAATCACGGCGGGTGGCAGGGCAGTTGTGTATAACAGCAAGGTTGAACGGCACGTCCGTTGTTGTTCGCGGCGCGGGTGTCATTGTGTTTTGATTCAATCAATGCAGTGCCCGGCGCGTCGCGGCGGCATGGAATCACGTTGCGGGCGGCGCCGATCGCCTTGTCCGCCGACTCGACCGCGCCGCCGATAGCGCGCCCGCCAGCCCCACGGCGGTGAACACCCCGATCGCCCACGCGGGGGTCGGCAGGGAATACGGCAGATCCTGATTGAGGTTGGTCCAGTGGTATGCGAACGGCTGCTCGCTCCACACTCCCGTGGCCGGCGCCAGCAAGGTGTTCATCGCGAGCCAGGGATGCAGCCGGACCAGCCAGGTGACGCCCGTCCATTGCCCGGAGAGATGGGCCGACAGCCAGATTGGCCAGGTCAGCCAGGCCAGCCCGAGGGTCGCCACCGTCGGGCCGGCGAACCCCGACCCGATCGCCCGCGTCGCCACCCGCGACAACCCCCACAATCCCGCCGACCACGCGGTCAAGATCGCGTAGCACCCCAGCCAAGGGGTCCAGCCCACCGGGCCGCCGATCACCGCCGCCAGCCACGCCAGACCCGTCGCGTCCACCATGGCCGCCGTCGCCAAGGCGCTGGTCCACGGGGATCGGTCGGCGCCGGCGACGATCGGCGCCGCCATCGTCGCCAATAGCAATGTCGCGGCGAAAAAGTCGATTCCCGACCCCATCGCCCCCCACGCCGCAGCGCACAACGTGGCCATGACCATGAAAGGCCCGACCGCCGCCCGAACCATGGCGCTTCGGCTCATGGCCGATCCGACGGTGGAGGGGTCAGCATGTCTTGATACTGGCGTTCCAAGCGGTCGATGAGGCGCTGTAATTCGTCGGCCTCGTCGATCAGGGCTTGTTGCCTGGCCCGCAGCAGGGCGATGGCATCGCGGTGCGCCTTGGCCGCGTCGGCGATGGCCGCCCGATGGGGGAGCACCGCCGTCTCCCACTGTTTTCGCAGGGCCTCGAGGTCGATCCCCCCGACGGTGGCCTCGGTCGCGGGCGCGGGCGCGGTGGTGGGCGGTGTCGTCGGTCCGGGGGTCGGTTCGGGTGTCGGTTCGGGTTTCGCTCCGGGGGTCGGTTCGGTCGTCGTTTCGGTCGTCGGGCGGGTCGCGGCGCCGGGCGATCCCGCCGGCGACAGGATCATAGTCACCGCCGACCCCTTCGGCGGCGCCGTCGTCGGGTCCAGTTCCCACTCGAGGGTCTCGTTGGCGCTGCTGGCGAGTTGCGGAATGTCGATCACGGTCAAGTCGAAGTTCACCACCGACACGACGTACCCGGTGGCGTTGGCCGCGTATTGTCCATCGTCGAGCATTTTGGACCCCACGAACACCCACGTCAGCGGGGGCATCGGCTTTTTGGTTTTCACATCGCGCATGAGCCGATACGCCGGAATCCGAACGCGCTTGCCCTCCCTCTCATACTCGCAGTCGATGTGCAGCGCCGGGCCGCTCGGCGGCTGCCAGGTGTCGGTCGAGGCCGACCATCGCACCGGCTGGCCGGGCTTGAGTCCCAACATCAGCAGTCCCGCGTGGATCTGTTCCGGCACGGCCAGGGTCCGCAGCGCCGACTCATGTTCGCTGGTCCCGCGGAGGACGCAGAAGAACTCGAGGGGGAGGTCCACCGCCAGGGCCTCGCATTCGACCCGCACCTCGCCGGCGGCCGGATCGACCTCGATATGGGGGAAATGCCCCACCCCCGCGGCCGGCGCCGGCGCCGGCGCCGCGAGCATCCACGCGGCGATGCACGCCGCGACCCATGGCACGCGCCGCCCGCCCACATCCCGCATCGCATCCCGATCCCGCATCGCGCTCCTGATCCATTCCGCGCCCAACACACGCATCGCAACCTCCCGTTCGGCGGTCATCCCCATCGTTAGTTTACCCGCGAACGGCGGGGTTTCACCCGTCGTTGCCATACCTAATTCTTCTCCCGCGATGAACGGCGATCGCGCCAAGAGACAGGTGGCATCGCCGTCCTCGGCCGGGTGTCCCGTGGGCGTGCCAACCTGCATTCACTCTCGTTGGTACGCCAACCTGCATTCACTCTCGTTGGTACGCCAACCTGCATTCACTCTCGTTGGTACGCCAACCTGCATTCACTCAGCCGGGGGCGGCTGAGCTACAGGAATTGGCGGGGCATTCACTCTC
>JBBSAF010000408.1:0-2396 GCA_038252525.1 Tepidisphaerales bacterium | reverse complement strand
GGGATGGGGATGGACGGTGTTGGCGGGGGGGTTGGCGCTGTTGCCGGGATCGCAGTTCGCGGTGTCGGTGGTGAACTTTTTCGCTTCGCTGTGGGTGGCGCCCAAGGCGCTCCCGCGACTGGATTTCACGTCGGGGGTGCCAAGTTCCTATCGGACGGTGGTGGCGGTGCCGACGATGCTGACCAGTGCCGGGGCGATCGACGAACTGATCGAGGGGCTGGAGGTGCGGTATCTGGCCAACCGCGATCCGGCGATCCATTTCGCGCTGCTGACGGACTTCACGGATGCGCCGCAACGGGAGATGCCGGGGGACGAGGAGCTGCTCAAGCATGTCAAGGAGGGGATCGAGGGGTTGCGGACGAAGTATCGCGGCGAGGGGGCGGAGATCTTCTTTTTGCTGCATCGGTCGCGGTTGTGGAACGAGTCGGAGGGGGTGTGGATGGGGTATGAGCGAAAGCGCGGCAAGCTGGCGGCGCTGAACGCGGTGCTGCGCGCGGAGGATCGAGGGGAGTTTTCGCTGGTGGCGGGGGAGGTGGCGGCGCTGCGCGGGACGGATTATGTCATCACGCTCGACACCGACACGCAGTTGCCGCGCGATTCGGCCAAGCTGCTGATCGGGACGATGGCGCACCCCTTGAACCGGCCGGTGTATGACGAGAAGGCCGGACGGGTGACGGATGGGTACACGATTTTGCAACCTCGGGTGGCGATCAACCTGCCCAGCGCGGGTCGGAGCTGGTTTGTGCGGTTGTTCGCGGGGGAGCCGGGGATCGACCCGTACACGCGGGCGGTGTCGGACGTGTACCAGGATGTGTTCGGGGAGGGATCGTTCATCGGCAAGGGGATTTACGATGTCGAGTCGTTCGAGAGGGGGTGCGCTGAACGGTTCCCGGAGAACGCGATCCTGAGCCACGATTTGCTGGAGGGATGTCACGTCCGCTCGGGACTGGTGAGCGATGTGCAATTGTTCGAGGACCATCCATCGCGCTATGACGCGGACGTGTCGCGGCGGCACCGGTGGATGCGCGGGGACTGGCAGATCATGCCGTGGCTGCTGCCGAAGGTTCCGGCGATGAAGCCGGGGCGGATCCGCAACGGACTGTCGGGTCTGTCGCGGTGGAAGATCGCCGACAACCTGCGTCGGAGCTTGTGGGCGCCGGCGACGTTGGCGGCGCTGGGGGTGGCGTGGACGGCGGCGCCGGCGCCGATGGGGCGCGTGTTGACGACCTTGATCGTGGGGATGATCGCGTTGCCGCACCTTCTGGCGATCGGACTGGATTTGCTGCGCCGGCCGACGGACCTGCCGGTGGTGGTGCACCTGCGCTTCGCGGGGGCCAACGCGTTGCGGCAGTCGGCGCAGTTCGTGTTCTCGCTGATCTTCCTGCCGCACGAGGCGATGGTGAGCGTCGACGCCATCGCACGGACGCTGGCGCGGATGGGGGTGACGCGGCGGAAATTGCTCGAATGGCGCACCAGCAGCGACGCCGAGCGGACGGCGCGGACGGATTTGGGGGCGTCGTGGCGGGCGATGTGGTTCCAGCCGGCGGTGGCGGCGACGGGGGCGCTGGCGATCGGGCTGTTCCATCCGCTTCGGCTGGCGTACGCCGGGCCGCTTCTGGGGGCGTGGGCGCTGGCGCCGTGGGCGGCGTGGTGGCTGAGCCGGGCGATCGCGCCGCGGGCGGTCGTGTTGTCGGCCGAGCAGGAACGGTTTCTGCGCCGGTTGGCGCGGCTGACGTGGCGGTATTTCGAGACATTCGTGGAGGCCTCGAACAACTGGTTGCCGCCGGACAATTACCAGGAGCATCCGGCCGAGGCGGTGGCGCCGCGGACCAGTCCGACCAACATCGGGCTGGCGCTGTTGGCGAACCTGACGGCGATGGATTTCGGATACATCCCCGGCGCGGAGTTGCTGGATCGCACGGCGCGGCAGTTGGAGATCCTGCATCGGCTCGAGCGGTATCACGGGCACTTTTTCAACTGGTACGACACGCGGACGCTGCGACCGCTGAATCCGCTTTACGTGTCGAGCGTGGACAGCGGCAATTTGATGGGACATCTGATGGTGCTGGCGGTGGGGCTGCGCGAGATGTCGCACCGTCCGGTCGCGGGGCCTCATGCCCTGGCGGGGCTGCGGGACACGGCGCGGTGTTTCCTGGATGCGGCGAGGGCCAAACCCAAGGAGGACGCCGGCGGGCGGGCGATGGTGTCGTCGGAGCTGGTCCGTCGGCTGGAGTCGATCGAGAGCGAGCTGGCGCATGGGCCGGGGACGCTGTCGGCGCTGTTGATGCTCTTGCGCCGGCTGTCGCGCGGCGCCGGGGAGGTGATGGCGATCGCCAACGACAGCGCCGACCCGGAGGTGCGCTGGTGGGGCAAGGCGCTGGATCGCTCGTGCCGGG
>JBBSAF010000407.1:0-2397 GCA_038252525.1 Tepidisphaerales bacterium | reverse complement strand
TTTCGTAGCGGCGAAGGATGAGTGCCGTGAGCGAGGCCGAAAAGACGAACAGGACGCATCCGACGGCGAAACCGACGTTCTTGACGGCGCCGACGATGCGATGGATGGAATCGCTCACGTCGATCGGTCGGCCACCCAAGCCGGCGACCGATCCGCCGGCGGTTCCGGCGAGCACCGAACTGAGGGCGTCGTCGAGCCAATGTCCGAACCACGCCAACGCCGCCAGCAAACACACGAGCTGCGCGACCTCGACGGCCAGCACCAACAGCGCCCGTTTTTGGATCTTCAACACGTTTCATCCCTCCCGCGGCCACAATCGGCCCGCCGGGACCACATCCGGCACCCCACCCATACCCCATCAAATCGGTTATGCGGATGGGAGTCTTTATGGCAAATTGGGAAAGACGGGGCAAAGGGGCAAGACGGCGGATGTTATGGGACGGGATGGGCAGGGAGCCGTTGGCAGGGGGCAGGGGGCAGTGGGCAGTTGGCCGTTGGCAGTTGGGAGTGGGCAGTTGGCAGGGGGCAGTCGTCGTCCCCTATCCCATCTTCTCTGCCTACCGCCTACAGCCAACTGCCTACCGCCTACCGCTCATTTCCCCTTGGCCGCGAAATATTTCTTGGCTTCGCCGACCAGGTAGAAGCTGCCAGTGATGCAGATGAGGTCTTCCTTGGTCACGGCCCGGTTGGCGATGCCCAACGCCTCTTCGAGGCTGCCGGCGACCTGGGCCATCTTGCCATACAGCTCGACGTAGCGGGCGGCGAGCTCGGCGGCGTCGGCCGAACGGATGTTGTTGACCCCGGTGAAAATCACCTTGTCGGCGCCGGCGGTGATGCGGTCCAGCATCCCGGCGATGTCCTTGTCGCCGCAGCAGCCGAAGATCACCACCATCGAGTCGTAGGGGATGTGCTGTCCGATCGCCCGCATGAGGGCGTCGACGCTCGCGGCGTTGTGGGCGCTGTCCACCAAAACGCGGGGGTTTTGGCTGACCATTTCCATCCGCCCCGGCAGGTGGGTCTTGGCCAGACCCTCCATGGCGTGGGCGTCGTTGATGGCGATGCCACGGGTCTTGAGCAGGTCGATGATGCTGAGCGCCAGCCCGCAGTTGATGGCCTGGTGTTCGCCGATGAGGGGCACGGCGAGGTGCTCGAAGCGGCTGTTGGCGGTGGTCAGGCAGACCCGATTGTGCGGGCCGAGCATCCGGCTGGACTCGAAGCGGTAGCTGAACTCGATGGTCTTGCCGGTGATGTCCAACGGGGCGCCCACCTGGGCGGCGACTTCCTTCAGCACGCGCTCGACCTCGGGGGTTTGGACCACCGACACCGCCGGGACGCCGGCCTTGAAGATCCCGGCCTTTTCCGCCGCGATCTTGCCCAAGGTGTTGCCCAGTTGGGCCATGTGGTCCTTGGAGATGCTGGTGATGGCCGTCACCTCCGGCTTGATGACGTTGGTGGAGTCCAACCGTCCGCCGAGGCCGGTCTCGATGACGGCGATTTCGACCTTTTGCTCGGCGAAATACTTGAACGCCACCGCCGTGAGCACGTCGAAATAAGTCGGGGCGGGCTTGATCTTGGGGATCAGCGGCTCGATGGATCGGACGAGGCGTCCGAACTCGACCTGCGGGATCATTTCCCCATTGATGGCGATGCGTTCGCGGATGTCCACCAGATGGGGGCTGGTGTAGACCCCGACCTTGTACCCGCACGCTTGGAGCATGGCGGCGACCATGGCGGCGGTGCTGCCCTTGCCCTTGGTCCCGGCGATGTGGACCGAGCGGAAGGCATCCTGGGGGTTGGAGAGCTTCTTGAGAAGCAGTCTCATCCGGTCAAGGTTGAAGTTTTGCGGATCGTAGCGGACGATGCGGAGGCGCTCGTAGTCGCTGAGGGTGGCAAGAAACCGCAACGCCTTGGCGTAATGGCTCTGTCCGACCTCGGGGTTGACCGGAACCGAGGCGGGGGACCGTCCGGGGGCGTTTTTGGCCGGGGCGTCGGGGGCGCGGCGCTGCGTCCGCAGGTCGGAACCGGCGTCGCGGACGGCACGGACGGCCACGGCCGGAGTCCGTCGCGCCGAAGCACTCCCGCGCCGCGTCTTGGTTTGAGTGGCCATAAGTACGTGGATTATAGCGTTTTAGGTGGATTTTTTCAACTTAAACCCCAAGTTGCGCCGACATAGACAGTTGCGCTGAGCCGTTGTCCGTTGTCAGGGGTCCGTTGTCAGTGGATAAATGCGGGCCGCCGACCCATTGAGGACGGGAGGCGGAAGGCAGACGGAGAGTAGGCGGAAGGAAGGTAGGCGGAAGGAAAGTAGGCGGTAGGCGGATGGGAAGTAGGGGGAGAAGCACCAAAGTTCCGACCCCCTTCGCTCGCAACTCGTGGCCATACGCGGTAGGCGGAAGG
>JBBSAF010000406.1:0-2402 GCA_038252525.1 Tepidisphaerales bacterium | reverse complement strand
GGCGATGTCACCGGCGAGCCGATGCTGGCCCATCGCGCCATGGCGCAGGGCGAGATGGTCGCGGAGATCGCAGCCGGGCTGTTCCGCGCCTGGGACAAGCGTTGCATCCCGGCGATCTGCTTCACCCATCCCGAAATCGTCTCGGCGGGATTATCCCCCGAAGACGCCAAGCGCGCCGGGCTCGACGCCAAGATCGGCCAGTTCCCCTTCGCCGCCAATGGCCGCGCCCGGGCGATGGATGCCACCGAGGGTTTGGTGAAGGTCATCGCCGACGCCAAAACCGACCGGCTGTTGGGGCTGCACATCCTCGGCCCGCGCGCGTCGGACCTGATCGCCGAGGCCGCCCTGGCCATCGAGTTCGCCGCCACCGCCGAGGACATCGCCCGCGCCGTCCACGCCCATCCGACATTGCCCGAGGCCATCAAGGAAGCCGCCCTGGCGGTGGACCGCCGGGCGATCCATATCTGAGGCGGTAGGCTGAAGGAAAGTAGGCGGTAGGCGGAAGAGAAGTAGGCGGTAGGCTGAAGAACGGAAGGACGGAAGGAAGGTAGGCGGTAGGCGGAAAGAAAGTAGGCGGCAAGCTGGAGGACGGAAGGAAGAAAGGCAGAAAGGGCATAGGAGGACGGAGGGTGGGCGGCCGCAGTAAAAGGGCTGACGGAGGCGATGACAACCCTCGCCCCTCACGGGAATATCCCATCCCTCCCCACTTACAACTTACAACCCTCCTCCACTCACAACCCCCAACTCGCAACTCACAACTTTTCCGTTTGCCACCCTCTTCCACTCGCAACCCACAACGCGCAACTCACAACTTTCCCGTTTACAACCCTCCTCCACCCGCAACCCACAACTCGCAACTCACAACTTTTCCCCCCTCCCAAACAAAAACGCGCGCGATTCCTCGCGCGCGCCTCGGTTCGTGAAATCATCTTCGAACGGCTCAATCCGATCCGGCCACCTTCACGATTTTATTGTAGATTCCCAGCAGCAAAAACGTCGGTGCCCACTGTCCAACGAACAGCGCGGTGCGCTCGTGGCCCAGTATCTTCAGCGTCAGCGACGCCGCGATCGAGCCGCCAGCGGCCCACAAGAACGTGTCACTCGGCAGCTTGGCCGTCTGCTGCTCAATCGTCCGGGCCACGATGCCTTCGCGATGCTCCGGGGGGGTGATGGTGCGCATGAATCGTCTCCTTCGGTTAAAACCTCTTGCGGACCGGCGCCGTTTCCGACGACCCGGTTTCGGTGAGCTCCATCGCAAATGCAATGCCGCCACCCGGAAACCGCGTCTAAATCCCCCTTCACGCAGTCCGAGTGCGTCAAATTGACGGAGAAGCGTGCCTCATGCCCGACAAGCGCGGTTACAAAGCCTTCGCCGAGTTCTATGATGCCGAATACGCCGACAGCCCTCTGTTGGCCGCCGATGTGCCGTTCCTGTTCGACCATCTGCCCCGCCGACACCAATCCATCCTCGAACTCGCCGTTGGAACCGCCCGCGCCGCCATCCCCCTTGCCCAGGCCGGCCACCGTGTCGTCGGCGTCGATTATGACCCCGCCATGCTCGACATCGCCCGCCGCAAGCGCGCCGCCGTGGGCTTGACCGGCGACCAACTCTCCCTGGTCCACCAAGACGCCATGAACCTGCGCCTCGACCAACAGTTCGACTGGGTGGTGATCCTCTTCAACACCTTCCTGAACTTCACGACCCTCCAGCGCCAAGACGCCGTCCTCTCTCGCGCCGTCGCCCACCTCAAACCCGCCGGCCGTCTCTGGATCGACATTTTCAACCCCAACCTCGACCTCCTGGCCAAACCGCGATCCGAAGGCCTCGACCCCACCCTGTTCCACGTCCCCTCCCTGGATCGCACCGTCCTGCGCACCACTGATCTGCGGATCGACCCGGCCAACCAAATCCAGAAAGTGACCTTTCGCTATCAATGGTTCGATGCCCGCGGCCTGCCCTGCAAGGCCACCCTGCGATTCGAATTGACCTGGCTTTTCCCCCGCGAACTGCGAATCCTGCTCGAGCGCCACGGCCTGGTGATCGACCGCCTCCACGGCAACTACGACGCCTCCGAAGTCACTCCCGCCTCCCCCCGCCTCATCGCCCTTGCGAAAAAACGAGCCTGACCGCCGGGGGCGAGGGGCTTGTGTATTACAACGAGGGCAGGGGGCGCCTCATTGTTATACACATCTCCTTACCCGCCATCGGGATGCCCCGGCGTGTTCTTTCGTCGCGTGGGCGCCCTCGCCTCGTTGTTATACACATCTCGGCCATCGCCCCCCGATTCATGTAGCTCAGCCGCCCCCGGCTGAGTGAATGGTGATTGGCGTGTCAACGGGATGCACAGCCGAGGGCGGCTATGCCACATATCTCTTGGCAGGAGCGTACGTTAAAGCGGGAG
>JBBSAF010000405.1:0-2403 GCA_038252525.1 Tepidisphaerales bacterium | reverse complement strand
TGACGCCGAGGCGCTGTTGTCGGTGGAGATGAAGTTCGCCGAGCCGGAGTTCACGGCCTGCGCCTTCCGTTCGCCGCAGCGCCACGAGCCGTGCGCCATCGACATGGTGATCGACGACTCGTTCAGCGGCTGCCGCTACGTGAGCCACAAGGGCTATGCTTATTGGGAGCGGGCCAACCAGCTCAAGACCATGAAGCCCGAGGCATTGCGGGTCAAACAGTGCCCCTTCGGCGGGTCGATGTGGCAACTGTGGGTCAACCACACGATGGTGCACGCCGTGGCCGCCCAGCGCCGCGTGGGGCGGGTGATGCACGCGGTGTGCGCGCCGCTGGCCAACGAGAAGCTGATGGCGCGGAAACACATCGACCATTTCGCCGGTTTGCTCAACGACCCGTCGAGCGTCGCCTTCATTCCGCTGGAGTCCTTGATCGACGACCTGGTCGACGCCGCCCCCAAGACCGCCGCGTGGCGGGATTGGTCCGAGCGGGCCAAGGCGCGGTATGTGATCGAGTGATGCGGGCGGTTGCCCGTTGTCGGTTGCCGGTTGCCGGTTGCCAGTGAGGGCACGGAGCGGGTCGCAACCCGGGGCTTCGGCGCTCCGCGATGGCCGAGTCGAGCCGCCGGGGTCGGCCTTCCATGGCGATGTTCGCGGCGTGAAATGGGATGGTGGAAAAGGGCGCAATATGTCATGTTGCCCCCATGCGCAGCACCATTTCGAGCAAAGGGCGGATCGTTCTGCCGGGCAAGATCCGCGTCCGCGACGGGATCCGGGCCGGACAACAGTTCGATATCGAGCGGCTCGGCTGCGGCGATTATCGCCTCGTGCGGCGATCCAAACCGGCCAATAAGGGTTTGGTTGATCGGCTGTTGGCTTGCCCGGAAAAGGGATTCTTCACCGCCATCGAGTCGGAATCGACGGACGATGCCTTCGCGCCGGTCGCGTGACCTTCGGGCGCCGCCGAGGCCCTCTCAATTCCCATTAACGACTCCGCGATGGCCGAGGCACGTCAACGACGCGGTGTTCCATGGCGAACCCTCAATCCCCCATGAACACCTCGGCGTGATGGTCGTGGCGGTCGTCGGCCAGGGGGATCGTCAGGTCCGGGACCTCGGCGTTGTCCAGCATCACCCGCGCGACCTTGGTTTTGCCGGCGGTCGCGTTGATGGTGATGTGATAGAAGGTCTCGCGGTATCGGTAGTGCAACGTGAACCCATCCCAATCGCGCGGCAACACCGGCGAGAATGACAAACGGTCCACCTCCAGGCGCAGCCCCAACAGCGATTCGGTGATGAGCCGGTACATCCAACCGGCCGAGCCGGTGTACCACGTCCAGCCGCCGCGGCCCTCGTGGCCGGGGACGGTGTAGACATCGGCGCTGACGACGTAAGGCTCGACCTGGTAGGTGGTGATGGCCTTGAGCGAATCGCCGTGATTCACCGGGTTGATGTAATTGAACAGCTCCCAGGCCCGCTGGGCATCGCCGAGGTGGGCGTAGGCCATGGTCGTCCAGATGGCGGCGTGGGTGTATTGCCCGCCGTTCTCGCGCACGCCGGGCAGGTATCCCTTGATGTAGCCGGGATTGAGGTCGGACTTGTCGAAGGGCGGGTCGAACAGTTGGATCAGCCGCTCGTCGCGGCGCACCAGGCGTTTGTCGACCGATTCCATCGCCTGCCGCGAGCGGTCGAGCCGTCCGGCGCCGCTGAGCACCGACCAGCTTTGCGGGATGGCGTCGATCTGGCACTCGGGGTTGACATGCGACCCCAGCGGCGCGCCGTTGTCGAAATACGCCCGCTTGTACCATTCGCCATCCCAGGCCTGGGTCTCGATGTTGTGGCGCAACTGGGTGGCGAAATCCATGCAGCGATCGGCGAACGCCGCGTCATTGCGGCTCCGGGCGATGTCGGCGAATTGTTCCAGCACGTGATAGGTGAAGAACGCCAGCCAGACGCTCTCGCCCTTGCCTCCGATGCCCACCAGGTTCATCCCGTCGTTCCAGTCGCCGCAGCCCATCAACGGCAGCCCATGGGCGCCGACGGTCATGCCGTTTTCGATGGCGCGCGTGCAATGCTCGTAAAGCGAACCGCGGGCGTCGGATCGCTGCGGCAGGTCGTAATACGACTCCTCCTCGGGGCGAAGCGGCCGGCCTTCGATGTAGTGGACCTGCTCGTCGAGCACCCCGGTGTCGCCGGTGGTGTGGACATAGCGCGCCGCCACCAGCGGCAGCCACAGGAAATCGTCGGAGAACTTGGTGCGCACCCCCCGACCCACCGGCGGATGCCACCAGTGCTGGACATCGCCCTGGCGGAACTGGTGGGCCGCCGCCCGCAGCAACTGCTCGCGGCACAGGTGCGGCGCGGTGTGCAGCACGGCCGCCACGTCCTGCAACTGGTCGCGGAAGCCGA
>JBBSAF010000404.1:0-2426 GCA_038252525.1 Tepidisphaerales bacterium | reverse complement strand
TCGCGGGGGCGGCGGCGGCGACGGCGTTCGAGGGGTCGCATGTGCGGCCGATGCTGATGGCGGGCGGGGTGGCCGGGGTCGTGGCGGGGGCGGGGGCGTTGGCGTGGGATCGCTTTCCGCGGGCGATGGCGACGGCGGCGCGGTGGGGGCTGGGGGGCGCGGCGGTGGCGGGGTTTTTGTGGGCGTATGTCGGGGCCAACGCGGCCGTGCGGGATTATGGGGATGACACGCAGGTTGCGTGGACGCTGCGGTATGGGGAGTTGGGGGCGGCGTGGGGGTGGGCGCGGACGGAGATTCCGGCGAGGGCGACCCTCGCGTACGCCAACACCTATCTGGTTTACCCGCTGTATGGATTGGAGGGGGACCATCGGGTGGTGTACGCGCCGCGATGGGCGGAGATGGATTCGCTCGCGGGGATCGGGTTTTTGGGGAGGGGATTGAATGAGACGACGATCCGGCCGGCGGTGATGGCGGCGATGGATCGGCCGGGGGATGCCGAGGTGTGGTGGCGGAACCTGGGGCGGGTGGAAGCGGACTACCTGTTCATCGCCAAGCACCAGGCGGGGGAGAATCCGGCGGAATGGGCGATGGCGCGGGAGGCGCCGGGGCGGTTCGAGCGGGTGTTCGAGAACGGCGCGGCGGTGATCTATCGGATCAATCGCATGGAGCCGAAGTTGGGGATGACGGCCGGCCAGTTGTCGCCGGGACGGAATCCGCCGGGCCAGTAGACGAAGAAGGCCCTGCCGAGCATGAATCGCTCGGGGACGCGCCCGGCGCCGACGATGAGGTCCTCATCGGGGAGGTCGATGGGTTTTTGCCAATAGCGGGCGTCGCCACTGACGGCGGAGTTGTCGCCGAGGACGAAGTATTCCTTGGGTCCGAGGGTCATGATGAAGTCGGGGTAATCGACGGGGGTGGCCCACATATGGCGGTTGCCGCCGCGGAGGTCGCGGTTGAGGTAATACACATCACGGAACAGCCCGACGTGGGCGAGGGTGGATTTTTGGCGTTCGGCGGCGATTTCGATGGTGGGCTTGGGGAGCTGGTCGTCCTGGCGATAGGCGCGGAGGAGGCGGTCGAGGTCGGGGTGGTACTGCTCGGAGGTGGACTGGACCGCGACGGCGCCGTTGACGCGAAGGGTGACGTGGTAATCGACGTTGGTGAACTCCAAATGCAGGGGGCCATGGCCGTCGGGGAGCGGGGATTCGGCGAGGACCTCGACGGGTTGGCCGGCGGCGACGGAATGGAGCAGGCGGACGCGATCGGGGAGGATTTCGGCGGTGAAGGCGTCGTCGAGTTTGGTGAGACGGAGTTGGAGCGGGCCGTCGCCGGCGAGGCGGTGATACCAGAGATCGAGCTTGAGGTCCGCGACGTTGGCGGCGATGAGAGGCGGGGGCGGGCGGAGGAAGGTGTCGCTCAGGCCGGTGTTGGCGGTCTGGTCATCTTGGAGAGTGGTGATGTCGTAGCCGATCCAGTCGGTGAGGGCGTTGGAGGCGGGGTTGGCGTCGGGATCGAAGCGAATCTTTCCGGCGGCGTCGGAGGCATCGAACGAAAAGACGCGGCCGTCGGCGGGGGAATGGCCGAGGTTCCACGCGGCGGGGTTTTCGACGGGCTTCCAAGGTTGGGTCCAGGTCGAAGCGCCGTCGCGGGGCAGGGGGCGGGGATGGAAGTCGTTGTCGTAGACGATGCGCCAGAGGGCCTGTTGGGCGGGGTACGGCTTGGTCTGGACGGTCCAGGGCTGGTTGTCGGCGTGGCGGACGTAGAGGTCGCCGTCGAGGATCATGAGGCTTTCGCCGGGCAGCCCGATGAGGCGTTTGATGTAGTTGACCTGATAGCCGGGGGAGTCGGGGGTTTTGAAGACGACGACATCCCATCGCCGGGGGGCCTGGAGGAGGTAGGCGTATTTGAGGACGAGGATGCGGTCGCCGTAGTGGACGGAAGGGGCGGTGGCGTCGTTGTCGGCATCGTCGGGCTTGTAGCGGGGGACCTTGTAGCCGCAGTTGGGGCAGCGGATGTCGTAAACGCGGGGAACGAGGCGGACGCCGCCGCCGCGTTGGCGTTCGGCGACGAGTGCGAAGGAGGGGATGTTGAGCTCGTCGCCTTGGCCGCGGGCGTTGTAGCCGACATCGAAGCGGTACCCGCAATCATCGCAGGTGAATCGCATGTGGGCGCCGAGAAGGGTGGGGGCCATGGAGCCGGTGGGGATGACGAAGGCCTCGACGATGAAGGCGCGGAAAACGAAGGCGAGGATCAGCGCGATGAGGATGGACTCGATGGTTTCCTTGTAGTTCGCCTTATGAGGTTCGGTTGCGGGGATGGGATTCGTTTCGGACATGGGGGGGATGATAGCGGGGGGGAGGTCATTAGTCATTTATAATGTGTTGGTCATTATTAATTGGACATCAGGTCATTGGTAATTGGTTACT
>JBBSAF010000403.1:0-2429 GCA_038252525.1 Tepidisphaerales bacterium | reverse complement strand
TTTCCGCCTACCGCCTACCGCATTCCGCCTACCCTCCTCGGCCAACTGTCTGCCGAACATCATCTCCCCCCCCCGCGCGATGATCGCCCGCGTCCCCCCGGACCCCAAATCCACATACAAGCTCGTCGCCTCCGCATCCGTCTTCCGCCGATATAGGTGCCCGAAGCAATCCACCACCACCTGCGGCTGCACCGTCATCCCCACCACTTCCAGCCGCGCCCGCGCCGCCATTTCCAACAGCCGCTCCACCCAATCCCGACGCGCCGCCATCGCGATCACCTCCACCTCCCCCCCGATCTCCCCCGCCACGATGTGCCGCAGCACCGCCGCCCCCGGATCGAATGGCAACTTCCCCCGCAGCTCGAATCCCAGCGCCTTCCCCAACGACTCCTCATCCATCTTCGCCATCCGCAGATGCTGGATATGCAACTGTCCCGCCGGAACCGCCAACACCGCCTGCCGACCCGAAAATCCCCCCTGCGCCACCAAATCCCTCGTCGTGGCCACAAACCAATCCCACCGCGCCTCGCTCTCCCGACCCAAATGCCCCGGCACATCCGCGCTGGCCGCCGCGATCAACTGCGGATCCCCCCCCTCGTGCCGAACCTGCGCCAAGCGCAAGCCCTCGGCCCCGAAGTCCACGCCGATCGGGTTCGCCCGCGGCGCCAACCATCTCTTGGTGAATCCGAACATCGCATCCTCTCCGCAACGCCCCCTCATAAGCTCCGATACATCCGCCCACGTGGCAAACCGGGCGATCCCGTCCGTCCCCGCCGGTCATGCCGAACAAACAGACCGACGCGACCCCATCGATGCTATCGACGGCGCCGACCGCTCCGTTTAGGCGATTTGCGTTGAAATCCGACGTGAAACCCGATCAGTTATCGGCCAACAAAAACTCTCCGGCCACCGCGTCCGCCACCGGCAACCCCGTTTCCGTCAACCGAAACCCCTTTTCATCCACCTCGATCAGCCCCCGCGCTCCCAGCGCCCCCAGCACAGCCGCACAAACGATTTTGGCGTCGCAACCCGCCCGCGCCGCATAATCGTCAAACTCCACCCCCCGCCCCAGCCGCAACATCAGCATCGCCAATTCTCCCGCCCGTTGCCGGGGCGTCAGTTCCTCATGCTCGAATCCCGCCAGCCGGCCCGCCGCCACCGCCGTCTCCCATTCCCCCAGGTGCGGCCGGTTCCGCCACCGATGCCCCGACAAGTGCGACGCCGCCGACGGACCCAGCCCCATGTAATTTCCCCCCGTCCAATACAGAAGATTGTGCCGGCACTCCTCCCCCGGCCGCGCGAAATTGCTGATCTCGTACGCCCCGAAACCCGCCGCCCCGAGCACCTCCCGCGCCCCGCGCAGCATCTCCAGCTCCAAGGACTCCTCCGCCGCCACCACCTGCCCCAGCCGACGGCGCACCGCCAGTGGCGTGTTCGGCTCGTACGTCAGTCCATAGCACGACACATGCGACGTGCCCAATTCAATCGCCCGCCGCAATGTTTCGTACCAACGTGCGTATGACTGCCCTGGAACACCGAATATGAGGTCCAAATTAACCCGGCGAAACCCCGCCTCCTTGGCCATCGAAATCGACTTCTCCACGTCCCCCGGCCCGTGATGCCGCTCCAAAACCCGCAAGTCCGAAACGTCGAAACTCTGCGCCCCGAAACTGATCCGATCCACTCCATGCCCCAAAAGCAGATCGCAGTACGCCCCGTCCACCGTCGCCGGATTCGCCTCGACCGTGAACTCCGACACCGCCGACAAATCCAACCGTTGTCTCAATCCTGCTATCAACCTCCCCATCGCCTCCTTGGGCAGCAGGGTCGGCGTTCCCCCCCCGAAAAAAATCGTTTGGATGGGCGATTTCCGTCCCGTTTCCCCCCACAATTCCGCCTCGACCAGGACGAGATCCACGTACTTTTCCATCCGCTCGGGCGTCTGCCGAGTGATGGAATAAAAATCACAGTAGTGACATTTGTGGAAACAAAACGGCACGTGCACATACAGCCCCGCCGCCGCCGTCGTCGACGACGGCAACGCGGACAATTCCGTCGCCGGCAATGGCAGCCCGCCCGCACGTCCCGCCGCCGCCGACGGCAACACCGACAAACCGCCTGCCGCCAACGGCAACCCGCCCGCCTGTCCCGTCGCCGATGGCAACGCCGACAAACCGCCTGCCGCCAATGGCAACCCGCCCGCACGTCCCGCCGTCGCCGCCAACGGCAACACCGACAAACCGCCTGCCGCCAGCGGAAACCCGCCCGCACGTCCCGCCGTCGCCGCCGACGGTAACACCGACAAACCGTCTGCCGCCAGCGGAAACCCGCCCGCACGTCCCGCCGTCGCCGCCGACGGCAACACCGACAAACCGTCTGCCGCCAGCGGAAACCCGCCCGCACGTCCCGCCGTCGCCGCCGACGGCAAC
>JBBSAF010000402.1:0-2444 GCA_038252525.1 Tepidisphaerales bacterium | reverse complement strand
GCGGACCGACGCCGAGAAGGCCACTGGCCGGCCCGTCCGCATGAGCGGAAGCGGGTCGAGCCTGTTCACGCTCTTCGATGAGCGCGGGGAGGCCGAAGCGGCGGCCCGGCGGCTCGGCGAATCCCTCGGCGTCAAAGCGCTGGCCGTGGAGGTTGCCCCGACGATCGACGATGACCTGTCGGTCTGAGGACGTTGCCCCCCAACGGGGGATTGGCCCGGCGGTGGCCTGCGGTCGCCGCATGCTCGCCAAGTCGATGCGTGATCCGCTGTGGCATGGCATCAGTGCCTCGACGCAGCGGGGCCGAGGGTGGCCGTGGCAGAGAATTCGCCACCGACGCGGCGGGAGCGCTCCACAAGACTCCCCATGCGCTCAAATTGAGCATTTGGCTCCCTGCGTGGCGGAGGCGTCTCTCCACCGCCACACAAGGGGAGCGGGGTTGGATTGGTTGGGGGGATGGTCGCCATGGCCATCATCAGGTCGTTCATGTCACGCCGGCTCCGGCCGGGTCATTTCGCGGTATTCATTTCGGAGCTTGGCTCCAACGGATCGCATCATGAGGCTCACCGAGGTCCGCATCAACCTAAGCCCCGAATCCAACGGGCGGCTCAAGGCGTACTGCGCGCTGACGTTCGACGACACATTCGTCATCCGCGACGTCAAGCTCATCGAAGGCCCGGCGGGATTGTTCCTCGCCATGCCCTCGCGGAAACTGGCCGACCACTGCGCCCGCTGCGGCGAGAAAAACCACCTGCGGGCGCGGTTCTGCAACCACTGCGGATCGCGGCTCGACGAGAACCGTCATTCGCGCCAACCCTCCGGCGTCGCGCGCCCCAAGCTACACGCCGACATCGCCCACCCCATCAACGCCGCGTGCCGGGCCATCCTCGAGCGCCAGGTGCTGGCGGCCTACCGCGACGAGATCGAACGGGCAAAACACCCCGATTACGTCCCCCCCGCCCTCGATGGCGCGGACTTCGACGATGCCGATCCGCCCGCGCCACTGCATGGCGCCTCGCCCTGGCAAGCCGCCGCGGCACGGGCGCACTGACCGCGGGCGTGGTCCCGCCAAGCTTTCGCCACGTGCCCGACGCTCGCTCCGGCACCGCCAAGGCGCGCGCGCCGGCGCCGCCCAACCGAGCGCTCAGGTGCGACCCCAGCGCACGTCCTCGGTTTGGTGACGATGAACCTCGCCCGCCAAGTCCACTGAGCACGAGGGCGCGGCGCCACCGTCGTGGAGCTGGATATAATGGTCCGCCCCGCCACGGCGCGATGAGCGCGCGGGCGCGGTCCCGCCGCCACATGGAGTTCGGATGGCAGACCGGCGCCCGTCGCGGCGCGATGAGCGCGCGGGCGCGGTCCCGCCGCCACCACACCCTCCCGAATCAGGCGGCCTTCCCCGCGCGGCGAGCCGCGCCTACCCCCTCGCCGCCTCCCACCCCTCGATGTCCCCCATGAAATACCTCACCCGCGTCTTCTTGAACTCCCGCGTCGAGAACAGCGCATCACGGTCCCCCACGCCGGTTTTTTCCGCGATCGCATCCAGCACCGCGTGACAACCTTCGACCGAGCCGGCGTGCACCATCGTGAAAATGTTGAACCGCCAATCGGGATACGCCGGCCGAAGATAGCAGTGCGAAACGGCCTCGAATCCCGCGGCGATGTGCCCGAAATCGTCGGCCTTTTCCGCCGCCACCGCCCACACCCCCATCGCGTTGGCCGAAAACCCCACCTCCCGATGCCGCAGCACCGCCGCGAACCGACGCATCCGGTGGTCGGCCAAATACCTCCGCGCCGCCGCCAGCAGATCCTCCTCATCCACCCCCCCCTCCGCCGCCAACTCCGCGAACGGCGCCGACGTCAGCGGCAGATCCCGCTGCAACGCCCGGATCATCACCTTGTCGGCCTCGGTGATCCCGATCGCCGACGCCGCTTGTTGCATCTGCTCCGAATATCCTCTTGCGTCACCGCCCGACCCCCCATCGGCATCCCCGATCGCCAGCCTCACCCCGATCTTGTAAAGCTTCAATGTCGGCAACACCCGCGTCGAGGTCGCCCCCGACTCCCGGTGCAATATCTCCACCGTCCGTTCCAGCCCCGGCCGAGAATCCGGCGGGACCGCCAGCGTGTACCACAAATTGAACGCATGGCTCCGCTGGTAGTTGTGCGACACCCCCGGATGGGCGTTGATCGCCTCCGCCGCCGCCTCCAACCGATCCACCGGAATCTCCGCCGCAACCAGTGTCGTGCGATACCCCAGCGACTTGCTGTCGAAGATCGCGCCGATCTGACGGATCGCCGGCGACGGCTTGGCCTTCAGCGCCCCCAGCCGCGCCAACACCTCCCCCTCATCGGCCCCCAGCCGGTTCCCGATCGCCGCGTACGGCCTCGATGCCAGCGGAAAATCCACCTGGATCAAGTCCAACAACCTCGCATCCATCGCATC
>JBBSAF010000401.1:0-2451 GCA_038252525.1 Tepidisphaerales bacterium | reverse complement strand
AGCGTCCATGTACTTGGCGCTGGCGTGGAGGCCGTTTTGCAAAATCCACCCTCAACCAGCGTTGATGGACAAAGTTTGATTCTGAGTCACCATCCTGCATGGAGCAAGGAAGATGCGATAGCCCTGGGGAGAGTGGGCGGAAGGGGCGGGGAAGTGGATTGGGATGGGGGGGTGCGGGTACAAAGGGGGGATGGGCACGTTGCAGTCGAGTCCGGTGGTGGCGTTGGTGGGGGAGGATGTGTTCTCGCAATTGCAGTCGTTGAGGGGGGTGGTCGAGTCGTTGCCGGCGGGGACGCAGCGGGTGGATGTCGACGGGGAGGTGGCGGAGTTGGCCGAGGTGCTGGACGAGCTTCGCAGTTTTTCGATGTTCAGTCCGTACAAGATGGTGGTGGTGCGGAATGGGGATGCCTTTTTGACGCGGTTCCGGGAGGCGCTGGAGGACTATCTGGGCGGTCCGAGCGATTCGGCGACGCTGGTGCTGCGGCTGGGGTCGCTGCCCAAGACGCAGCGGATATACAAGGCGATCGCCAAGGTGGGGAAAATCGAGGAGACGGCGGCGCCGAAGAAGCCGGGGGAGGTGGCGGCGTGGGCGACGCGGCACGCGAAGTCGGCCCACGGGCTGACCTTGGCGGGGGATGCGGCGCGGATGTTGGCGGATCTGGTGGGGTCGGACCTGGGCCGGATCGACAATGAACTGGCGAAGTTGGCGCTGCTGCACGCCGATGGTCGGATCGACACCGGGCGGATCGCCGGGAGCGTGGCGTTCCAGCGCGACCAGGCGATGTGGGACATGACCAACGCGATCTCGACGGGGAAGGTCGAGGAGGCGGTTCGGCGGTGGCGTCGGCTGGTGCAGATGGACTCGTCGACGGAGTTCCGGGCCGTGACGTGGCTGGCGATCTGGCTGGAGAATGTCACCAAGGCGCTGGCGATGCTGGAGCGGGGGATGGCGCCGGGGACGATCTGTCAGCAGTTGCGGATCTGGCCGGTGGATATCCAGAGGCCGTTCATGGAGACGGCGCGGAAGATGGGCAAGTCGGGGGTGAAGCGGGCGGTGGAGCTGCTGGCGGAGGTGGATTTTCGGAGCAAGACGGGGAGGGGGGAGATGGTGAGGAACGTGGAGGCGTTTTTGGTGGGGGTGGGGGGGGTTGGAGGCGTCCGGGGTCGGTAGTCCGTGGTCCGTGGAAAGGATATCCTTTGTCCCCCGTCATTGGTCATTGGCATTTGCATTCACTGACAACTGGCAACTGGCAACCGCACGGGGCAATCATTTGTTGTAATGGAGAGTGCGGCGGGTAATCTGGCGGGCATGGGCAACGCGCTGTCGGACAAGGTGATCGTGGTGGTGGGGGGGACGACGGGGTTGGGGCTGTCGGGGGCGCGGGCGTGCGCGGGGGCGGGGGCGAAGATCGTGGCGGTGGGGCGAAACGCCGAGAGTTGCGATGAGGCGGCGAAGGTGTTGGGGGACGGGGCGCGGGTGATGGCGGCCGATGCGATCGACCCGGCGACGGCGGAGAGGGCGATTTCGCTGGCGGTCGAGGCATTCGGACGATTCGACGGGCTATATCACGTGGCGGGCGGGTCGGGGCGGAGGATGGGGGATGGGCCGCTGCATGAGATCACCGATGCCGGGTGGGACAAGACGCTGCAACTGAATCTGACGGCGATGTTCAACTCGAATCGGGCGGCTGTGCGGCGGTTTTTGGCCGACGGGCATGGGGGGAGCGTGCTGAACATGGGGTCGGTGCTGGGGTGGTCGCCGAGCCCGCGGTTTTTCGTGACCCACGCCTATGCGGCGGCCAAGAGCGCGGCGGTGGGGTTCGTGAAGTCATGCGCGGCGTATTACGCCAAGAACGACATCCGATTCAACCTGATCGCGCCGGCGCTCGTCGAGACGCCGATGGCCAAGCGGGCGGCGGGGGATGAGACGATTTTGCGGTTCATCGCCACCAAACAGCCGCTGGACGGGGGAAGAATCGGACGGGCCGAGGATTTGGATGGGGCGGCGGTGTTTTTGTTGTCGGATCAGTCGAAATACATCACCGGGCAGACGCTGGCGGTGGATGGGGGATGGACGGTGAGCGAGGGTCAGATTCCGGCGGAGGCGCGGCCATGAGCGATCGGGAAAATCCGGCGGAGAACCGGCCATGAATGATGGGAAAACGGATCGGACGGGGCGGTATGCGATCGGGCTGGACGTGGGGGGCACCAACGTCAAGGCGGTGGCGTTGGGGGCCGACGGGCGGGTGTGGAACCAGCGGGAGGTTCCGACGGTGGACGATGCGGCGGGGACGTGGAAAGCCGATGCGCGGGAACTGGTGGCCGGGATCGAGCGGGAGCTCGGTCGGGCGGCGGATGCGGTGGGGGTGTGCAGTCCGGGGATCGTGGCGGCGCACGCCAAGAGCGTGTGGTGGATGCTGGGGAAGATGGAGCCGTCGATGGGGTTTGAGT
>JBBSAF010000400.1:0-2457 GCA_038252525.1 Tepidisphaerales bacterium | reverse complement strand
CTCCGGTTGGGTCCGCGCTGGAGGGTGGCGGGCCGTGCATGGGTTGTTTGGACGCCGGCGGGACCAAAAGGTTGCGGGCGTCGTCAGTCGATGACGCGCTGAGGCATGACGATGGTGGCCAGGGGGATACGCCGGGTGTCGCCGCGACGGGTTTCGGCCGGGTCGAGCGCGCCATCGACATAGGCTCGGGTCAACTCGCCGACGGAGCGGGCCGACGCGATGCATCCGCCGGGACGGTGGGGGGGATCGGCGTCGAAGAGCTCGGGGAGGCGCCCGCCGTCGTTGGCGGCGAGGCATTCCAGGAGGGGCGAGAGAAGCCGGCGGATTTCCGCGCGGGACTGCGGGCCGGGCGGGAGGCAACGGCGCAGGGCATCGACGTAGGGGCCGATCAGCCAGGGGTGGACGGTACCGTTGTGCAGGGCGCGTTCGCGGGCGGCGACATCGCCCTCGCAGCGGGGGGCATAGCTCGGGTTCGTCGGGGCGAGGGTTCGCAATCCCACGGGGGTCAGCAGGTGGACACGGACGGTTTCGACCAGCGCGTCCCACCGGTGCGGCGCCAGGACGGGGTGGCGCAGGGAGACCGCGAGAATCTGGTTGGGGCGGATGGAGGCGTCTTGGGATTGGCCGTCGATCACGTCGAAACAGCAATGGGCGGCGTCGTTCCAAAAGACGGCGTTGAAGGATTGTCGGGTGAGATCGGCGCGGGCCCGCAATTCGGCGGCGCGGGCGATTCGCCCGGCGTCGTCGGCGAGGTCGGCGGCGATGAGCAGGGCGTTGTGCCAGAGGGCGGACAGCTCGACGGGCATGCCGGCGCGGGGAGTGACGGCGATGTCGCCGACGCGGGCGTCCATCCACGTGGCGGGAGCGCCGGCGCCGCGGCATTCGAGCAAACCGTCGTCGGCGACCTTGATGCCGAGGTCGGTCCCGGCGATGTAATGGTCGATGATGCGGTCGATGGTCTCGGCGAGATGGCGGTGGACGAACGTCCGGTCGCCGGCGTAATCGAGATATTGGGCGACGGCGTTGACGAACCAAAGGGCGGTGTCGGCCGAATCATGGGATGGACCGAGGCTGGCGCTGAACGTGGTGGGCAGGAGGCCGTGATGCTCGTGGGACGCCATGTGGGTGAGCAGGCCGCGTGCCTCGCCGAGGCGACCGGGCGCCAGCAGCAGGCCGGCCATGGCGATCATGGCTCCGCGGCCGCTGGCGGAGTGCCAAGGATAGCCGTCGATGATGGCGGGCGCGGCGTCGCGTCCGTGGACGATGAAGACCTCGCCGGCGCGGAGCATCGCGTCGAGGTCGGGATCGGTCTCGGCGTCGAGCGGGCCGGGCGGAGGGGCGGGGCAGTCGCGGTCGAGGTCGTCGATGACCTTGGGCAGATCGATCGGCTCGGTCGAGCAGGCGAAGTGGACGGTTTGGCCGGGATTCAGCGTCCAACGGACGGTTCCGGGCATCCACAGGTCCTCGAGGCCGGCGTAGCCGCGGGCTTTTTCGCGGCGGTAGATGGTGTTGAGATACCAATATCCCGCGCCGTCGAAGGCTCCGCCGTGGGCGAAAAAGACCTCGGGGGTGCGCGTGGTGGCGGCGATGTGCCACTGGCCGGCGCCGGCGGGATGGGCGTCGAGCCGGCCGTTCCATTGATAGGACAGCTCATGGATGGGGCGCAGGGCGAAAAGCGGACGGAGTTCGAGTTCGACGGGCTTGTCGGCGCCGAGGAGGGTGTAGGAGAGGACGGCGATGTTATGGCCGCGCACGAGGCGGAGTTCCTTTTGGATCGTCCAGCCGTCGGATTGGTATGCCCATCGCGGCCAGGGGCGGGGGTCGAAGGCGCGGAGAAGCCGGTGGCCCTCCGGGTGGATCTTGCCGGGGTATTCGTTGCAGGAGAGGGCGTGGGGCCAACCGTCGCGGAGGACGGTATCCTCGACGCGCGAGAGAATCATCATGCGCCGGCCGGGGGGGAGCATGGCGGCGGCAAGCAGGCCGTGATATTTGCGGGTGTTCAGCCCGGCGGCGGTGGAACAGGCGAAGCCCCCGCGGGCGTTGGGGATGAGCCACTCTCGGTCGAGAAGGGTTTCGAGTCGCACATTGGCGTCGTCGGCGGTTTGCATGTGGCCACTCCTCCGTGAGATGTCACGGGGGGCATTATACCGCGGCGGGGGGGAATGCCAGTGGCGGCGCGGGGAATTGTGAAATCATCTCGGGGGGAAACGGTGAGGAGCGGGGCGGTCCTCCGACTGCGCTCTTGGCCAGCGATAGGTGGCATAGCCGCCCTCGGCTGTGTCCCACCGTGGCACGCCAGCCTCCATTCACTCAGCCGGGGCGGCTGAGCTACATGAAACGGCGGGCACTCAGCCGGGGCGGCTGAGCTACATGATGCGGCGGGGGCAGAGTCCGACTTGGGTATAGCGACAGGGGGGGCCGCCCTCCTTGAGACGTGGGCGGATCCGCGCGCTCTGG
>JBBSAF010000399.1:0-2489 GCA_038252525.1 Tepidisphaerales bacterium | reverse complement strand
GGGGGCTTCAGGCGTGCGGCGGCGGGGGACGATTTTCAAGGTGGGGCGGGTATGATGGGGTGGGACGGGGTAGTATGGGGGAGGGATTCACAGAGATAAGGAAAAGGCGATGGCGATCAGCGAGACGATCAAGAAGGGGGCGATTCGGGCGCCGCATCGGAGTTTGCTGCGGGCGACGGGCGTCATCCAGGACGATTCGGATTGGGACAAGCCGTTCATCGCGGTGGCCAACTCGTTTGTGCAGATCATTCCGGGCCACGCGCATCTGGATGTGGTGGGGCGGAAGGTGCGGGCGGCGATCCGCAAGGCGGGGGGGGTGCCGTTCGAGTTCAACACCATCGGCGTGGATGACGGGATCGCGATGGGTCACACGGGGATGAAATACTCGTTGGCGAGTCGGGAGCTGATCGCCGATTGCGTCGAGACGATGTTGCGGGCGCACTGTTTCGACGGGGTGGTGTGCATTCCCAATTGCGACAAGATCGTGCCGGGGATGATGATGGCGGCGGCGCGGGTGAACATCCCGGCGGTGTTCGTGTCCGGCGGGCCGATGGCGGCGGGGGTGGACCCGGCGACGGGCAAGGCGATCGACCTGGCGACGGTGTTCGAGGGGGTGGGCGCCCACGCGGCGGGAAAGATGTCCGATGCCCAGCTCAAGAGCCTGGAAAACCACGCCTGTCCGACGTGCGGGTCGTGCTCGGGGATGTTCACGGCCAACAGCATGAACTGCCTGTGCGAGGCGTTGGGGCTGGCGCTGCCGGGCAACGGGTCGATTTTGGCGGTGGATCCGGCGCGCGATGCGCTGTTCGAGCGGGCCGGGCGGGCGATCATGGAGATGGTGGAGCGGAACATCTGTCCGCGCGATATCCTGACGCCGGCGGCGTTCGAGAACGCCTTCGCGTTGGACATGGCGATGGGGGGGAGCACCAACACGGTGCTGCACGCGTTGGCGGTGGCGATCGAGGCGGGGACGCCGTTCAATTTGGCGCATCTGAACGAGGTGGCCGACCGGGTGCCGCAGGTGTGCAAGGTGGCGCCCAGCGGGATCCACCACATGCAGGACATCGACCGGGCGGGGGGGATCGGGGCGATCCTCAAGACGATTTCCGGCAAGCCGGGCACGATCAAGGGGGAGTGCATCACGGTGACAGGCAAGACGCTGGGGGAGAACATCGCCGGGTGCGAGGTGCTCGACCCGGAGGTGATTCGTCCGCTGGACCGACCGTACAGCGAGCGGGGCGGGCTGGCGGTGCTGTTCGGCAATTTGGCGCCGGCCGGCAGTGTCATCAAGGCGGCGGGGGTGGCGCCGTCGATGATGCGATTCAGGGGGCCGGCGGTGATCTTCGACAGTCAGGAGGACGCCTATTTCGGAATCCTGGAGGGGAAGGTGAAGAAGGGGGACGTGGTGGTCATCCGTTACGAAGGGCCGCGCGGCGGGCCGGGGATGCAGGAGATGTTGGCTCCGACCAGCGCGATCGCGGGTCGCGGGCTGGCGGAGGATGTGGCGCTCATCACCGACGGGCGTTTCAGCGGCGCCACCCGCGGCGGTTGCATCGGTCACATCAGCCCGGAGGCGGCGGCGGGGGGGCCGATCGGGCTGGTCGAGCCGGGCGATGTCATCGAGATCGACATCCCGGCGAGAACAATTCACTTGAAGGTGGATGATGCGGAACTGGCGAGGCGGAAGACGAATTGGAAGCGGCCGAAGCCGAAGATCGACTATGGATACCTTGCCCGCTACGCCAGCCAGGTGACCAGTGCGGACACGGGGGCGGTATTGAGGACGCCGGAATTGTAGGGATGAGTGCCGGGAAGTTGCGAGTTGCGGGTTGCGGGTTGCGAGTGGAGGAGGGGAGGGAGGAAGTTGCGGGTTGCGAGTTGTGGAGCGGAGGCGGGAAGTTGCGGGTTGCGAGTTGAGGAGGGGAGGGAGGAAGTTGTGCGTTGTGCGTTGCGAGTTGCGAGTTGAGGAGGGGAGGGGAGGGAGGAAGTTGCGGGTTGTGAGTTGGGCGTTGCGAGGTGAAGAGGGGAGGGGATATGCGGGAGAGGGAGGATGAGGTGGTGATGGGTGAGACGACGGAATCCGACGACGGGGCGATGCCCGCGCGAGAGGCAATCATACGGTGGTTGGGGCTGTTGATCGCGCTGATGGGCGCATTGACGGCGGTGGTTTATCTGCGCGACGAGGCGCTGTCCACGTCCCGCGTGCGCGTGTTCGGCGCCGCGACGCTCGCGCTGCTGGCGATCCAAACGTTGTTGGTTTTCGGGCAATTCCGAAAGCGCTGAGCGAAAATCCACGGCGCGGCGCCCGTACGGCGCACCGGCGACCCGCGATTCACAACGCGCCACTCGCAGCGCGCGCCCCGCCCCTCTTCAACTCACAACGCGCCACTCGCTCCTGTCAAGTCGCAACGCGCCACTGGCTCCTGTCAAGTCGCAACGCGCCACTCGCTCCTGTCAAGTCGCAACGCGCCACTGGCTCCTGTCAACTC
>JBBSAF010000398.1:0-2492 GCA_038252525.1 Tepidisphaerales bacterium | reverse complement strand
GTGTTCACGGGGGATGCGCGGTTGGGGGAGGGGCGGGTGGATTGGGCGGGGTTCGCGGCGGCGCTGCGGGACATTGGTTATGACGGTTGGTATGTTTTGGAGACGCCGGGCGGGACCGATGGCGATGTGGCGGGGGATGTGGCGTTCGCGCGGCGGTTGATCGGCGAGGTTCGGGGATCACAAGGCAAGGAGTGAAACACATGGCCAGGAAGAAATCATCGGGAAATGATCTGAAGGCGTCGGCGGTGAAGACGATCAAGGCGCCGAAGCTGGAGTACGGGCCGGCGAAGTCGAAATATCGTCCGGCGATCGGGCTGATCGGCTGCGGGGGGATTTCGCAGTGGCATCTGACGGCGTACAAGGCCGCGGGGTACAACGTGGTGGCGCTGTGCGACTTGATCCTCGAGCGGGCGGAGAAGCGGCGGGACGAGTTTTTTCCGAAGGCCGATGTGTATACGGATTACAAGGAGCTGCTGGCGCGGAAGGACATGGAGGTGGTGGACATCGCCACGCATCCGAAGGATCGGGAGTATCTGGTTCCGGCGGCGCTGAACGCCAAGAAGCATGTGTTGAGCCAGAAGCCGTTCGTGATGGATCTGGAGTTGGGGAGGAAGTTCGATGCGCTGGCGAAGAAGAACAAGGTGAAGTTGGCGGTGAACCAGAACGGTCGGTGGGCGCCGTATTTCAGTTATTTGCGGAGCGTGGTGAACGCGGGGCTGGTCGGGGAGCCGATGGCGGTGCATTTGGCGTGTCACTGGGATCACAACTGGATCAAGGGGACGCCGTTCGACGGGGTGCACCATGTGGTGTTGTATGACTTCGCGATCCACTATTTCGACATGCTGAACTGTTTGATGAAGGGCAAGAAGGCGACGCGGGTGACGGCGTCGCTGAGCAGGGCGCCGGGGCAGGAGGCCAAGCCGCCGCTGTTGGGCCAGGCGATGGTGGAGTTCGCCGACGGGTCGCAATCGACGCTGGTGTTCGACGCCGGGGCGCGGGTGGGCAGCCGGGAGATCGACACGGTGATCGGGACCGAAGGGTATGTGGAGGCGAGCGGGGAGGTATGCGCCGCGCCGCATATCCGGTTGCGGACGGCCGAGGGGCTGGCGGAGCTGGATGTTCCGGGGAGTTGGTTTCCGACGGGGTTCCACGGGTCGATGGCGGAATTGATCGCGGCGATCGCGGAGGATCGGGAGCCGATCAACAATCCGCTGGACAACCTCAAGGGGTTGGCGATCTGCTTCGCTGCGGTGCAAAGCGCCGAGAGCGGCAAGCCGGTGAAGGTGGGCAAGGCGACGACGGTGCCGTTCAAACGGTGCAGCGCCCCGAGCCAGGCGGAGGATGGGAAGAAGGCCGGCAAGGCGAAGAAGTCGGGCAAGGGTGACAAGGCCGGCAAGCCGGGCAAGGGTGACAATTCGCCGAAGGGTGAAAAGTCGGGCAAGGGGAAAAAGTCGGGCAAGAGGGAAAAGGCCGGCAAGGAATGATTGACGGGTTGGTCCATTCGCGGTTGCCGGTGTGGGCGAGCGTGGACGTGCTGGTGCTGGGCGCCGGTTCGGCCGGTTGCTGCGCGGCGTTGGCGGCGGCGAAGGGGGGCGCCCGGCGGGTGCTGCTGGTGGAGCGGTACGGTTTCGCGGGCGGGGCGTCGACGGGGGTGCTGGACACGTTTTACGGATTTTTCACGCCGGGGGATTCGCCGCGGAAGGTGGCGGGGGGGTTGTCGGATGGGGTGGTAGACGAGCTGGATGCGGCGGGGGCCATCCGGCTGCGGGGCAACACGTATGGGGCGGGGACGGGGGTGACGTACAACCCCGAGCGATTGAAGGTGGTGTGGGATCGGGTGCTGGCGGCGGCGGGGGTGGAGGTGCTGCTGCACGCTTTCGTGGTGGACGCCGAGGTCGATGGTCGGGGGCGGATCGTGGGGGCGGTGCTGGCGACCAAGGCGGGGTTGGTGCGGGCGATGGGCCGGCGGATCATCGACGCGACGGGGGATGCGGATTTGTGCCATCATGCGGGGGTGGCGTATGAGAAGGCCGGGGAGATCGAGCCGGCGCAGACGCTGACGACGACGTTTCGGCTGTCGAATGTGGATTTCGTGGCGTTCGAGTCGGCGGGGGGGAAGGCGATGCTGTCCGAGAGGATGGCGAAGGCGGATTTGTCGGTGTACGGGCTGCCGCGGCGGAAGGGGAGTTTCCACGCGATGGCGATCCCGGGGTGCGCGTCGACGGTGGCGGCGCGGGTGGCGGATGTGGATGCGACCGATCCGCGGTCGTTGTCGGCGGCGGAGGCCGAGGGGCGCCGGCAGGCGTATGAGTATGAGCGGTTCGTGCGGGCGGAGATTCCCGGGTATGGGGAGTCGCGGATCTGCGGGCTGTCGGTGTGGATCGGGGTGCGGGAGACGCGGCGGGTGTATGGGGAGTATCGGTTGACGCGGGCGGATGCACTGGGATCGCGGCGGTTCGGGGATGAGGTGCTGCTGTGCGGGGCGCCGATCG
>JBBSAF010000397.1:0-2494 GCA_038252525.1 Tepidisphaerales bacterium | reverse complement strand
CCGCCTGACATCACCGGGCGAAAGTGGGTTTGGAGGTTGTCAAAACCGCGCTTCGCGCGCCCAACTCGCTTCCATGCGACCCCGCCGGTGGAGAAAGGCGGGGGCGAGGCGCCCCGTTGCGATACACGAGTCCGCCGCCGGTGGCGGCGGCAGTCCCCTCGTCGCGGGGCCGCCTCGGCCCCGTCCGGGGGCACCACCGGGCGAAGATGGGTTTGGAGGTGGTGAAAACCCCGGTTGAGCGCCGTCCTCATCGGCTTGATGTGGAAAAGCGGGGGCGAGGCACCCCCGCAAAGTGGGCAAGACGGCGGCGGGGCGGTGACTTGTGTATAGCAGCGGGGGCGAGGCGCCCCCACGACGTAAGAACCGCGGCCGGCAACGCGAGACTTCCATATGGCAACGAGACGCTTCGCCTTTACCTGTTCTCATTTCCTCCCCGCCATTCCGCCCATCTTGTCCCCAGTCCCCCGTCGGCTATAGTTGCCGCCTTGAGCGGAAAACGCATCGCCATCCTCGGCTCCACCGGCTCCATCGGCGTCAACGCCCTCGAGGTCGTCCAGCGCCTCGGCCCGCCCCACCGCGTCACCGCCCTCAGCGCTCATCGCCAATGCAACAAGCTCATCGAACAGATCCGCCACCACCGCCCCGCCGCCGTCGCCGTCACCGATGATGACGCCTGCGACCGCGTCATCGCCGCGATGAACGGAGACCCCGTGACCGTCCACCGTGGCCAGGCCGGATTGGTCGAGCTCGTCCAACGCGACGATGTGGACATCGTGCTCGCCGCCATCGTCGGCGCCGCCGGGCTGCCCGCCGCCCTCGCCGCCGTCGAGCACGGCAAGACCCTTGCCTTGGCCAACAAGGAGGCGCTCGTCGTCGCCGGGTCCATCCTCATCCCGCTCGCCCGATCCAAAAACGTCCCCATCCTCCCGGTCGATTCCGAACATTCCGCCATCTTCCAGGCCATGCAGTGCGGCCGGCTCCCCGAGGTTCGCCGCGTCATTCTCACCGCCAGCGGCGGGCCTTTCCGCAACGCCACGAAGGAAAAAATCGAATCGGCCACCCTCGACGACGCCCTCAACCACCCCACCTGGCGGATGGGCAACAAAATCACCATCGACTCGGCCACCATGTTCAACAAGGCCCTGGAGCTCATCGAGGCCTGCTGGCTGTTCGACATTCCCCCCTCCAAGATCGAAATCGTCATCCACCCCGAATCGGTCGTCCATTCCATGGTCGAGTTCGTCGACCACTCGGTCATCGCCCACCTCTCCCCGCCGGACATGCGAACCCCCATCCAATACGCCTTGACCTATCCCCATCGTTGCCAAGGCATCAGCCGCCGGCTGGATCTCTCCAAGGCGTTCAACCTCACCTTCCAGCCCCCCGATTTCGACCGCTTTCCGGCCCTCGGGATCGCCTACGAGGTCGCCGAGCTCGGCGGCACCGCCGGCGCCGTCATGAACGCCGCCAACGAGGCCGCCGTGCAACTTTTCATCGACGGACGAATCCCCTTCGGAGGAATCGCCCGCCTGGTGCGCCATACACTCGATCAACACCAGGTCCGGTCCCATCCGGCGCTGGACGATCTTCTCGAGGCCGACCGGTGGGCAAGGGCCGCCGTCGCCTCCACGTTCGATACCCATACGATGCGGATTTAACGAATGCAGTTTCTCTCGACCACCCAAAACGTCATCCTCCTGGTCCTGGGCTTCGGCTTCGTGATCTTCTTCCACGAGCTCGGCCACTTCCTCGCCGCCAAATGGGTCGGCATCAAGGTCGAACAGTTCGCCGTCGGCTTCGGCCAGGCCCTGTTCAGTTGGCGCCAGGGCATGGGTTTCACGTGGGGTTCCAGCGGCAAGAAACTCGAAGAGATCCGCAGCCAACACGCCGATGGAACCGCCGCCATCGACCCCGCCGGCTTCGGCGAAACCGAATACCGCATCAACTGGATCCCCCTCGGTGGCTATGTGAAGATGCTCGGGCAGGATGACATGCGACCCGGCCTCGAGGCCGAGGACCCCCGCGCGTTCAACAAGAAAAGCATCCGCGCCCGGATGCTCGTCGTCAGCGCCGGCGTCATCATGAACATCATCCTCGCCGCCATTGGCTTCATGATCGTCTTCCTGGTCGGCCTGGATGTCCCCCCGGCGGTCGTCGGTTCGATCATCCCCGGCTCCCCCGCCCAAACCGCCGGCATCGAGGTCGGCGACCGCATCCTCACCATCAACGGCAAATATCAGCACGACTTCACCAAGATCATGCTCGAATCGGCCCTCGCCGAGGAGGGCAAACCGCTCAGCATCGAACTGAAGCGCCGTCAGGGGGGCGTCGAAAACCTCCAAGTGACCCCCGACCGCGCCACCTCCGACGGCAAGGGCTTCCTCATGCTCGGCATCGGCCAGCCCGTCGAGCTCCGCGGCGCCAAGCCCCCCAAGGGCGCCGACCCCGCCGACCTGCCCGCCCGAATGCTCCTCATCGGTCCCGACGAGACCAT
>JBBSAF010000396.1:0-2501 GCA_038252525.1 Tepidisphaerales bacterium | reverse complement strand
CTCACTCAGCCGGGGGCGGCTGAGCTACATGAATCGGTGTCCCTCCGTATTCACGCCGGACGCCACTCACTCAGCCGGGGGCGGCTGAGCTACATGAATCGGTGTCCCTCCGTATTCACGCCGGACGCCACTCACTCAGCCGGGGGCGGCTGAGCTACATGAATCGGCGGGGGCAATGGGCGAGATGGGTATGACAACGACGCGCCCTCGCCGCCGTTCATACCGCGTGACGGGGGGAAGGCGGGCGTTGCGGTTGTGAATGCCGCGATTGACGCGCTGTCGGGGTGCGTCCCTTCCGCGTGACAACGTTTGCCCGCTTCTGTAATCTGGCCCGACCCCTAACCCATGGAGGCTCGTCTTGGCCAAGAAAGTTCCCGTGCCCACTCGTCAGGTTCACCTGGATTTCCACACCGGTCCTTGGATTCCCGATGTGGGGCGCGACTTCGACGCCAAGACCTTCGCCAAGACGTTCAAGGATGCCCATGTCAACAGCGTCACCGTCTTCGCCAAGTGCCACCACGGTCATCTGTATTACAACACCCGGCGACCCGAGCGCCATCCGGGACTGAAACCCGGTTTGAATCTCCTCGGCGAGCAGGTGGAGGCGCTGCACTCGGCCGGGATTCGGGCGCCGATCTACCTCAGCGTCCAGTGCGATGAATATGCGGCCAACGTCCATCCCGAGTGGATCGCACTGAATCCCGACGGGACCCATGTCGGACGCAAACCGCTGGGAGGGGAAAGCGGGTGGCAAATCCTGGACATGGCCAGCGACTATCAGGACTTCCTGGCCGAGCAGACGGCGGAGGTGCTGAAGATGTTCAAGCCGGTCGACGGGATTTTCTTCGACATGTGCTGGGACCAGCCGAGCGTCTCCAATTTCGCCAAGGCCAAGATGGCCAAGGCGGGGCTGGATCCGGCGGTCGAGGCCGACCGGAAAAAGTTCGCCCATGACAACGCGTTGGCGTACATGAAACGGTTTTATGACATGGTGAAGGCGGCAAGCCCGAACGCCGGGTGCTTTTTCAATGGTCGATCCCATGCCAACTTGGCGGAGGAGGCGAAATACCAGGCGCAAATCGAGATCGAGGCGTTGCCGACGGGGGGATGGGGGTACCTGTATTTTCCGAAGTTCGCGCGGATCGCACGGACCTTCGACAAGCCGATGCTGGGGATGACGGCCCGGTTCCACAAGTCATGGGCGGACTTCGGCGGGCTGAAGCCGTATCCGGCGCTGGAGTATGAGACCAGCCAGATGATGGCGCTGGGGGCGTCGTGTTCGGTCGGCGATCAATTGCATCCGCGCGGGACGTTGGATGACGGGGCCTATGAACTGATCGGGGAGGTTTACGCCCGTGTGGAGGCGGCCGAACCGTGGCTGGAGGGGGCCAAGGCCGTCACCGACATCGCGGTGTTGCAGAACCCTCGGGTGAAGGGCGCCGAGGAGGGGGCGGTTCGGCTGCTGAACCAGCTTCGCCAACAATTCAACATCCTGCCGGACGGGGCGTCGTTCGACGGATACAAGCTCGTCATCGCGCCCGACGGGGTCGCGATGGATGCGGCGGGGATCAAGCGCCTGCGGTCGTTCGTGAAGTCCGGCGGCGCGGTGCTGTTGAGCGGAACGAGCGGGATGGACGCCGAGGGGACCGGAACGCTCTTGCCGGAGATGGGGATCAAGGCCCACGGGATGAGTCCGTTCACGACGACGTACCTTCGCATGGGCCGGGAGATCGACGCGCCCAAGAGCGATCATGTGATGTATGAGCGCGGGGTTCGCGTGACGGCGGACGGGGCCGAGGTGCTGGCGAAGGTGGTCGAGCCGTATTTCGAGCGGGCATGGGACCATTTCTCGTCGCACTACCAGACGCCGGGGGACAAGCTGAGCAAGTTCGCGGCCGCGACGATCCACGGTCGCGTGGGGTACATCGCGTTTCCGATCTTCTCGGCCATGGCCCACCACGGCAATTATCCGTATCGGTTGTTGGTGGCGGCGATGCTGGAGCGGCTGTTGCCCGAGCCGCTGCTGCGGGTGGATGGGCCGACGTATTTGGAGACGAGCGTGATGCGGCAGAGCAAGCCGGCCCGCACGATCGTGCATTTGCTGGGGTATAGCGCCGAGCGACGGACGCCGACTTTGGATTTGATCGAGGACATCGTGCCGCTGTATGACCTGCCGCTGAGCCTGCGGATGGATCGCAAGCCCAAGCGGGTGTATCTGGCGCCGGCGGAGCGGGAAGTCGAGTTCGAGCATCTGAACGGGCGGGTGAATCTCCGCGTGCCGATGGTGAGCGGGCATCAGATGATCGTGTTCGAGTGAGGGGAGGCGGCCCGTGGTCGTACAATCGTCTTCTCCGGTTCCAAGCTGTGCTCCTGAAAAGAGATGGGGAGGATAGCCGTCCTCGCTTGTGGCTCATGGGCGTAGGAGATTGACCGCTCACGGAGTTTTGTGGGCGTAGGCGATTGACCGCTCACGGAGATTTGTGGGCGTAGGCGATTGACCG
>JBBSAF010000395.1:0-2504 GCA_038252525.1 Tepidisphaerales bacterium | reverse complement strand
CCTTACCCCCGTCTTGTCCGCCTTTCTTCCTACCGCCTTCCGCCTACCCCCTCCTCGTATTCCCCCCCATCGGCGTCGACACGTTCCGGTCTCCGCGCTTGATCGTCACCTGCACCGTCGGCTCCTCGGGGCACCGCGCCAAAAACTCATCGTAATACTTGTTGATGAACGTCCGCGTCACCCACGCCGTCCCGTCGGCCAAACCGCAGATCGTCGTCCCCGGCATGATCCCCATCGTCTTTTCCAACTCCAGCAGCATGTCCAGATCCCGCGCCCGACCGTAGCCATCGCAGATCCGGTCCAGGATCTTCCGCATCCACGCCGAACCCTCCCGGCAGGGGGTGCACTGCCCGCAGCTCTCGTGCGCGTAGAACCGCACGCAATTCCGCAGCGCCTCGACCATGTCGGTGTGCTCGTTCATGACGATCATCCCCGCCGTCCCCAGCCCCAGGCACCCGCCCCGGAACCGCACATCGTCGAAGTCCAGCTTGATGTCCAACTGGTCCGGCCCGAGCACCCCCATCGAGATGCCGCCGCAGATCGCGCCTTTGTATTTCCCGCCCTTCATCCCGCCCGCCATCTCGATCGACTCGCCCAGCGTGATCCCCAAATCCGCCTCGTACACCCCCGGCCGATTCACATGCCCGCTCATCCCATAGAGCTTGGGGCCGGGGCTTTTCTCGTTGCCCATCGTCTTGAACCACGCCGGCCCGCGCTCGAGGATGTGCGGCACGCAACATAGCGTCTCGACGTTGTTGATCACCGTCGGCTTGGCGAACGCACCGGCGATGGCCGGAAACGGCGGCTTGTTCCTCGGCCACCCGCGCTTGCCCTCGAGCGCCTCCAGCAGCCCCGTCTCCTCGCCGCAAATATACGCCCCGGCGCCCCGATGAACGTAACACTCTAGCTTATAAGCATTTCCGAGCATTCCGCCCGCGCCGAAAATCCCCTTGTCGTACGCCTCGGCGATCGCCTTTTCCAGGATCTTCGCCTGCTTGTGGTACTCGCCTCGGATGAAGATGTAAGCCACATCGCACTGGGTCGCATAGGACGAAATGGCGATCCCCTCGAGCATCTGATGGGGGTCGTAGTCGCACAGGTACCGGTCCTTGAACGTCCCCGGCTCCGACTCGTCGAAGTTGACCGCCATATAGTGCGGCCCCTTCTTTTCCTTGGGGATGAACGACCACTTCTGCCCCGCGCTGAACCCCGCCCCCCCGCGCCCGCGCAGCCCGCTGTCCAGCACCGTCTTGATAACGTCCCCCGGCGCCATCGCCATCGCCTTTTTCAGCGCTTCATACCCCCCCGTGGCGATGTAATCGTCATACCAAACCACCTTCCGCTGGGCCTCGTCCATCGGAATCCGCTTGAGCAACACCGGTTCAGTCATGGCCATGGTAAAATCCCAAAAAAAAAGAAGGAAGATAGGCGGTAGGCGGAAAAAACCAATCCAGCGAATTCTCCGCTCCGCCTACTTTCCTTCCGCCTACCGCCTCTCCACTTCATCTATCGTCGTCCGCCTCAACACCATTCCCCCCACGCGCTTTTCCTCCACCGCCGTCTTCCGATACACCGTTTTTTTGTCCGCCACATTGGCGGACACCGCCACCTTCACGAACCCCACCTGTCGCCCCAGCCACCGCATAACCCGTGATGCCGCACCATTTTGCGCCATGTCCGCCACTTCTCTTCTTTTGCTCTGCCAACTATCAACTATCAACTTTCACCTACTCCGCCGTGCTCGCCGGCCATCCCGCCCAGTCCCCCCCATAATCGCTCTCGATGAACCGCCGCACCCGCTCGGCCCGCTGGATGCCCTTGCCGAAAATGTTGATCGCCGCCAGCGCCTGATCCTGGGTGTATCCCAACTCCCGCTTCTGGTACGCCGCCACCATCATCCCCGTCCGAACCACCCCCTGGGCGCAGTGCACCAGCACCGGCCTCCGCGACGGATCATCCACGATCGACAAAAACTTCTCGATGTCCGCCGGCGTCGGCGGCCCGCCCAGCGCCACCGGCAGCCGCACCAATTCGATCCCCCGCTCGGCCAGCAACTTCGCCTCACCCTGGAAATCCCCCTTGGCCGGATTGCCCACCTCCGCGTCGGTCACGAGACTGACCACCGTTTTTGGCTTCACCTTCCGCAGCGTCGTCTCCAATTCCCACGTGCTCCGCATCCCATCCCGATACAGCACCCCCGGCGTCACCACCGCATACCGATACGAATCAAACCACCTCAAATAAACGAACACCCCCGCCCCGACGAGCAAGGCCACCACCGCGATGATTTTCACCCAGTTCCAACGCATCGACAACGTCCCATCCCCCTCTTCTCCGCCTACCGCCTACTGCCTGTCCCCCACCGCATTCCGCCTTCCGCCCTCTGCCAACTGCCTACTGCCTGTCCCCCACCGCATTCCGCCTTCCGCCCTCTGCCTACTGCCAACTGCCTACTGCCAACCGCCTGTCCCCCACCGCATTCCGCCTTCCGCCCTCTGCCAACT